>JAYWAX010000385.1:0-4646 GCA_043782125.1 Acetobacteraceae bacterium
GGTCGTGGGCGCGGGCAACGCGGCCGCCAACGCCGCGCTGGCCGCGCATGAGGCGGGGTGCAGCGTCGCCATGCTCGAAACCGCGCCGGAAGCCGCGCGCGGCGGCAACTCCGCCTTCACCGGCGGCGCGTTCCGCTTTGTGTTCGACGACGTAAAGGACCTGGTCGCGCTGGCGCCCGATATCGCTGAGTTGGACCTCTCCACGATCGACTTCGGTACCTACACCAGGGAACAATATTTCGACGACATGGGGCGGCTGACGGAATACCGCTGCGATCCCGATCTCACCGAGGTTCTCATTGGCAATTCCTATTCCGCCGCTTTGTGGTTGAAGAAGCACGGCGTGAAATTCCAGCCTGCTCTGGGCCGCCAGGCGTTCAAAGTCGATGGTAAATTTCGGTTCTGGGGCGGGCTGGCCTGCCACATCCACGGCGGCGGGCAGCATCTGGTGGCGACATTGCACGCGAAGCTGCAACAGGTGGGCATTCCCGTGCTGTACAACACCACCGCGTGGCAATTCCTGCACGGCGAGGACCGGGTCGAGGGCGTGCGCGTCCGCCACCACGGCCGCGTCCACGATCTGCGCGCGAAAGCGGTCGTCATGGCCTGCGGCGGCTTCGAATCCAACGCGGAAATGCGCGCGCGTTACCTCGGACCGAACTGGGACCTCGCGAAAGTACGAGGCACACGCTACAATCAAGGCTACGGCCACCGCATGGCGATCGACATCGGCGCCGCCGTCGCAGGCCATTGGTCCGGCGCGCACGCGGTGCAATGGGACATGAACGCGCCGCCCTTCGGCGACCTGAGCGTTGGCGATCAGTTCCAGAAGCACAATTATCCGTTCGGCGTGCTGGTCAATGCGCGCGGACAACGTTTCCTCGACGAGGGCAAGGATTTTCATAGTTACACTTATGCGGCCTATGGGCACGAGGTGATGAAACAGCCGGGTCTCTTCGCCTGGCAGATTTTCGACTCCAAGATCAACGATCTGCTGCGCAGCGAGTACCGCATCCCCCGCATCACCAAGGAAGTCGGCAATACGCTGGAGGAGCTGGCGCCGAAACTGACGGGCGTCGATCCCGCAGCGGTGCTGGAAACATTGCGCGCTTATAACGCCGCACCGCGGCCGCATGTGAAATTCGATCCCAATATTCACGATGGCCTCCGCACCACCGGTCTCTCCATCGACAAGACCAACTGGGCTCAGAAGCTCGATACGCCACCGTTTCATGCTTATGGCGTAACAGCGGGCGTGACCTTCACCTTCGGCGGATTGAAGATCGACACATCCGCGCGGGTGGAAGACACATCGGGCGCGCCCATTCCAGGACTGTTCGCAGCCGGGGAAATCGCGGGCGGGCTTTATTACCACAATTACGGCAGCGGCACCGGCCTGATCGCCGGCGTCACCTTCGGCCGCATCGCGGGCGATGGCGCCGCCATCTTCGCCCGCCGCAATTAAGATTGGGAGACACCGCCATGTTTTGGAAGACCCTCGCCACCGCCGCACTGATCGCGTGCCTTCCGGCCGGCGCCGCGCTAGCCGCCGCCTGCGAAAAACCGCGGGACATCGCCGGTTTCAAGACCTGCGCCAATGTCGAGGCAGCGGAAAAAGAAGGCGCGATCACGATTTACTCGCCGGACCCGGAACCGAACATGATGGCGCTGGTCAATTCGTTCATGACGGCGTTCCCGAAAATCAAGGCCACGTATCTGCGCCTGCAAACCGGCGCGCTGTATGCCAAGCTGATGGCGGAGCGGCAGGCGAAAACCTACCAGCCGGACGTGCTGACTCTCACCGACATGACCTTCGCCCTCGATTTTCAAAGGCGCGGCGGTTGGGCGAAATACGAGTCCCCGGAACTCGCGGGTTTCAAACCGGAACATAAAAGCAAGCCGGAAGGCTTTTTCATGTGGGGCGGCATCATCGTCGCGGGCATCGCTTACAATCCGACAACGCTGAAGGCCGAGGATGCGCCGAAAAGCTGGAAGGACCTGCTCGACCCGCGGTGGAAGGACGTCATCAACGTCAAGGTTTCCAACTCCGGTTTGCAGCATGAAACCTGGATGCTGATCAAGCAGCTTCATGGCGACACGTATTGGAAGGAATTCGCGAAACTCAGCCCACGCGCGTTTGACTCTTACGTGCAACAATTCGACCGGACCGTCAGCGGGCAGGATCAGGTTATCAGTACTGCGCAATATTCTGGGTATTTGCAATTCAAGGCAAAAGGCGCGCCGATCGCCTTCGTCAATCCCACCGAGGGCGTGGTCGCGGCGCCGTCGCTGACCGGCGCGGTGGATCAGGCACCGCATCCGGAAGCCGCGAAACTGTTCATGGATTGGTTCACCGGCGTTCCGGGACAGCAGGCTTATGTGAACGCGACCTCGCTTTACTCCGCCCGGACGGATGTGAACCCGCCCAAGGACGGAGTGCCGATCACGGCGTTCAAGCAATTGATTCCCGAGGATTGGGATGCGTTCCTGAAGACGCACGCCCAGTTTGTGAAGGAATGGAATGGCATGGTTGGGATGCGATAGAAGGCGTGTCCCATGGGGCAACCAGCAGCCTGGCGATCGCGCGTGATACCGGCGGCATGAACGATTGATCCATCGCGCCGTCCTCTCCGCGTCGTGGTACGCCTCCGAACGGGCCATCGGAAGCGGTACACCATTGCAAGAGTGGCCAAGATAAACGGCGGAAAGCGTGTCTCCTTCGATCGATTTGCCGTGGCCGATGGCCCGGTCGAGCCGTGCCATGACGAGGGGGGAAGCCGTACCGAGCCTCAATCGTTCGGACGTTCGGTGTTTCAGTGCGATGGTTTGAGGTTGACTTCAACTTCAAACGTGAATCGCTCTCTCAAACAAATGCGTAGAGTCCGATCGCTTCAACCCGAAGCGATCGGACTCTAACGCGACCCGGCGCGCGCGGGCCGGGTGTCGACCGAGCCGGACCGGACCGACCATTGCCGGATGGCGGCCGCGATCGCGACGGCCAGCGCCACGGCCGCGACCTCATGCGCGGGCCGGGGGAAGAAATTCCACCCCCAGTTCGCGTTCAGAATACGCAACGGATCGATCCGCGTGGCGAGCCCGTACCAGGCGCATTCCAGCGCCATGGTCAGGACGGCGCTGACCGGCACCAGGACGAACAACGTGCTCAACGCCGTCCGGCGCGGCATCGGCAGCAACCGCCAGACCATCAGCCAGACGAACAGGCCGGCAAACAGCACCGGCTCCGACACATTGGCCTTCGTCTGGATAAAGAAATGCAACAACGCGAGCCCGCCGATCGGATAGGCCAGCCGGTGCAGTTGTTTCCATTTCTTGCCAAGGCGTTTCATCGCGGCGTCGGTAGAGGTCGCGGCAAGCGCGCTCAGGCCCAGAAGCGCGACGAACCCGATCGTCAGATAAAACCGCAAAGCGATTTCCGTGGCGACCGTTAGAAGTTTATATTTTTGATCGACGACATAGAGGCACAGATGCGTGACGGCGTAGACCATCGCCGTCACCCCAACCATACGCCGGACAAGCAACAGGCCCGGCCAACTGGCGATGCGGGCAAATGGCGTGATCGCCAGCGAGATCAGCAGCCAGCGGACAGCCCAATCGCCGGTCGCGTGAATGACTTCGGTCAGGGCGCGCCCGCCAAGATCGCCGTCGATCCACAGCGCCAGGTAAACCAGCCCAGGGATGGGGGTGAGGGAGAGTGTGACGGCTTTAAGGGGGAGGAAACGGCCGTGCCGGTCTCGCCAGGGAACGCGCATCTTCAGGCCTCGTTGTCATTTGCTCGGGAGGAGACCCGGCGGGCGGCCGGATGTTACGTTTTTCGTGCGGCCAAAGCACGAATTTCTGCTTCCAGCGTGCCGGCGGGCGGATCGGTTAACCAGCGCGCCGGCCGGCGGAGCGCGTCGGCCAGTTGCGCTTTATAGAGCCCGCGGGGAATTTCCCGTGCACCGAACCGGGTCAAATGGTCGGTCACGAACTGGGTGTCCAGCAGGCGGAAACCGCCAAGGCGCAGGCGCGCAATCAGATGCACCAGCGCGACCTTGGAGGCATCGGTGACGAAGCTGAACATGCTTTCGCCGAAGAACGCGCCGCCAATGGCAACGCCGTAAAGCCCGCCGGCCAATTCGCCATCCAGGCGGCATTCAATCGAGTGCGCGTGACCCAGACCATGCAGTTCGGTGAACAGACGCTCGATCCGCTGGTTGATCCAGGTGTCGTCGCGGCCTTCCATCGGGGTGGCGCAGCCGGCGATGGTGGCGGCGAAATCGCGGTTGACGGAAACTTCGAACCGGTTGGACAGCACGGTGCGGGCGAGCCGTTTGGGCAGATGGAACCGGTCCAGCGGCAGGATGCCGCGGCGTTCCGGGTCCAGCCAGTGCAGTTTCTCGCCGTCGCGGGATTCGGCCATTGGGAACAGGCCGATGCTATAAGCGCGCAGCAGCAACTCGGCGGTCAGTTCCATCCGGGCTTGCCGTCTCGGGTGAGGAATGGACTAATGGGACATCCTCCAGAAACGCAAAGGGAAGACATCATGGCCACGTTCACCTGGGAACACGTTCACCTCCGTTCGCCCGACCCCGCGGCGACCGCGCAATGGTATCACGATATGCTGGGGGCCGAGGTGATTCGCACGC
>JAYWAX010000386.1:0-4639 GCA_043782125.1 Acetobacteraceae bacterium
TCGCGCAGCAGCCCCAGAACCTCCGCATCCGTCACAAACGCGCGCCGGTGAACATCTCGTCCGCGATCTTCCTGTGCTGCCATTGCCCGTCGTTCAGGCTGCCTTTGTAAACACCGCCCTCCACCACAATTTTACCGCGCAACACCGTCAGGCACGGCCACGCCTCCATCTTCCGGCCCTCCCACGGCGTGTAATCCGCTTCGTGCAATTCCGACGCCGTAATGACCCGCTTATCCTGGGGATCCAGCACCACGATATCCGCGTCCGACCCCGCCGCCAGCGCGCCCTTCCGCGGATACAGCCCCATGATCTTCGCCGCGTTGGTAGACACGAGATCGACGAACTGCCGCAACGAATACCCGCGAACCCCCACCATTTCCGTGTACATCAGCGACACCCGAGGCTCCACGCCCGCGTTCCCCCCCGTCGTGTCGTCGATCCGGGACCCCTGCAACTTCTTCGCGAGTGTGCAACAAATCTCGTCGGTGGCCACGCAGTTGATCGCCCCATCCAGCGTGCCCGCCCATAATTCCGCCTGATCCTCTGGCGATTTCAAGGAAGGATAGGTATGATAAATCTGCCCGTTCGGGGTTTTGTAATCGGCGCTGGTTTTCAGCATGTATTGGTGCAACGACTCGCCGTAAATCGGCACGCCGCGCGCGCGAGCATCGCGGATCGCCTGCACGCCGGTGCCCGCCGAAACATGCATCATGTACAGCGCTGTGCCCGGTACCTTTTCCGCCAGCCGCATCACCCGGCGGAACGATACGTCCTCGGACAGCGTATTATGCACCTCCGCCAGATGCTCGAACCCGGTCCGGCCCTCGCGGATCAGTTTCGCGTACATGTGCATAACGATGTCGTTGTCTTCAGAGTGGATGACGCCCAAACCCTTGTTCGCGGCCAGCACCTGGAAAATCTCCCAGATATCCCCGAAGTCGACCATCCGGCCCTTACGGCTTGGCGTGATATCCGTGGTGAAGATTTTCACCGTCGTAAAACCCGCCTGAATCGCCTCGCCGACCTGGCCCGGCAAATCGATTGGCAGAGCGCCTTCCACCATCAAATGCTGCGCGTAATCGCAGGCGGTGTGGCCCTTCCAGTCCAACTCTCGCGTTTCGATCGCATCGCGCACCGTGGCGCCTTGCGAGGCGCGGGTAAAATCGATCATCGTCGTGGTGCCGCCATGCACCGCGGCTTTACTGACGACATCCGGCGGATCGGTCAGGCCCGCAGTGCCGTCCGGGTTCGGCAAATGCCACTTGCAATGCACATGCGGGTCGATCCCGCCGGGCATGACGATTTTTCCTGTGGCGTCGATCAACCGCGCGCCCTGCGGCACCGGCAACGCGCCCTTCGCGGTGATCGCGACGATCTTGCCGCCCGCGATCAGGATGTCATGGGCACCAACGCCCAATGGGGTTACGACGGTGTCGCCGCGGATCACCAAATCGACCATGTTCTGCCTCCGTGTTTCCCCGGATCATCGGACGGGCCGCGGGCGGAGGCAAGATGCCGGGAACATTGGACGCGGCGCGTGCGAAAGGTCTATGCTTTCCGCCATGGACACTATTCTGGACCGCCCCTGGACTGTCGAGAGCTTTCTCGCCTGGGAAGACAGGCAGGAGGGCAAGTATGAATTCGACGGCGTCGAGATTGTCGAAATGACCGGCGGTAGCATTGCGCATCAGCGGATCGCCTTTAACATTTGCATGACCTTGATGCGTCTGATCGGCGATCGTCCCCTCATGCCGCTCATGGGAATGCGCCTCCGCGCCGAAACCCGCGTCCGCTACCCCGACGTCTCCCTCTGCGCCGGCCCGCTGGACCAGACCACCCGCACCCTGACCGACGCGCTCGCACTGTTCGAGGTCCTGTCCGCCGATACCGCCACCACCGAGCGCGTCCAGAAACTTATCGATTACGCGGTCCTGCCCTCGTTGCGCTGCTATGTCCTCGTCGAACAAACCGCCATCGCCGCGACGCTTCTGACACGCGAGCCCGGCGGTCCCTGGATCGCCACCCCCCACACGGGCGGCGCGCTGGTGCTGCCCAGACTGGATATCGCCGTGCCGCTGGCGGATTTGTATCGGGGCCTGACGTTCGCGGCGTAAGGCGACGGCCAGGAACAACCGATCCGTTTGAGGCACGCGCCGCCCCTCCGTCATGGTCCGCGCAGGCGGACCATCCACGTCTTTGTCGAGACCGGCCCCGCCATGGTCCGCCTGCGCGGACCATGACGGGGCGTGCCTGAAACGACGCTGTTATTCCTGGCCGTCGCCTAAGCGGGTTCCGGCCACCGCCAGCGCGGCGGGTACGCCTGAAATGGACCACTCTCTGGGAAAAGCAAAGAGTTCGCACATGGACACGGTGTTGGACCGCGTATGGACCACGGAAAGCTTTCTCGCCTGGGACGATCGGCAGGAAGGCAAGTATGAATTCGACGGGCGGGATGTCATCCCGATGACCGGAAGAAGCATCGCGCATCGGGACATCGTGTTCAATTTGCGAAGTGTCCTCGGCCGGCTTCTGGCGGGCCAGGCCTTCCGTGCCATGCAGGAAATGCGGCTGCGCTGCGGCGCCAAAATCCGCTATCCCGGCGTCCTGGTGTGTTTGGGCCGGCCCGGCCAAACAACACGCATCCTGACCGATGCCGTCGCGGTGTTCGAGGTGCTGTCGGACGACACCGCCGAGCCGGATCGCGTCGAAAAACTGTCGGATTACGCGGCGGTGCCGTCGCTTCGCTGCTACGTGTTGCTCGAACAAACCACCATCGCCGCCACCGTGTTCCGGCGCGAGCCCGGTGGCCCCTGGACCGCCACCGCGCACACGGACGGCGCGCTGGTGCTGCCCGGCCTGGATATCGCGGTGCCGCTGGCGGATTTGTATCGGGGGTTGACGTTCCCGGGCTGAGCCAGGCGCGCATCCCGCCCGGCACCGGCATGCCCCTTTGCCGTCACGCCGCGCGAACCGGGGGCAGAGGCAGCGCGATCGTTTCAACAGTTGTCAGATCGAACCGGACCGAGGCGCGATCGATGTCGAAGCCGGCGACGTTCCCCGCCTCGTCCAGATCGACATTCAATCCATCGGCGATTTCTCGCACATCCGCGCCGGGCGACGATTTCAGTTCGATGTAGAGGCTGTCGGTTTCGGGATAATAATGCAACTTCATGGGGAATCCTCCTGATAACCTCGGTCGAAGTAGGCATTATGGATCGTCTCGCCGTCTTCCAGCGTCACAACACGTCACACACGCGCCCGCCCGTCGCGGGGATCGATGACACGTCCCTACCAGCGAAGCCGTCCGTCTGGCTGTTCCACCTGTTTCAGTGGCGCGTCAATGACATTGTTATACCATTCGGGCATGATACAGGGCCGCTCGCGGCGAACCTGTTCTTCGAAATATCGCGTTGTTTTCAAGAACGCCAGGGCACTGGCACGCGGCCGACGAACGCCCGGCCATCGAGATGCCGGGATGCGCCGCCGTCATTCGCGCGTGTGGGATTGCCGTTCATACTCAACGTTACCACGCTTATGAGCGCGCCGCATCCCGCCATCGCCGCCACCTTATTCCGACGCAAGCCAGGCGATCCCTGGACCACCAGCGCGCATACCGATGGCGCCCTTGGACTGGCCCGCCTGGCGTTGGCGGCGCCTTACCAAGGCCTGACCTTCCCGGGCTGAACGGACGGCAACCCACCCCTTGCACCGGAAGCGAGGGGCTGCTTTGGGTCCTGTTACGGGCCCGCGCGACGCCGCCGCGCCGCCCCGATCCCGGCGAGGCCCATCCCCAGCACCGCCATGGAGGCGGGTTCGGGAACCGGAGCTTGTTGGGAAATCGTGACGAACCCGTTGCCTGACTGCGTGCCTGGGGTCATAACCGCGTTCGCGCCGATGTCGAACGAACCGCCGCCGCCGCTGCCGACAGACGGGCTATTGCTACCACCCGCACCGCCCGCGTAGCCGCCGCCTCCGCCGCCCCCGGCACCGCAGCAGTAAAACGACCCCGCGCCACCCCCACCGAATCCACCGGTGGCGTCGCCAAATCCGCCGCCAAGGCCGTGGGCGTAGCTCTGCCCGCCGTTTGCCGGGCCCGCATTGCCGCCGTCCGTGCTGAAGCCGCCTCCGCCGCCGGAGTTGTTAACGCTGGCTGCCCCGCCATTCGCTCCCGCCAGGGTCGCGCCGCCCGCGCCTCCAGCGTCGTTGCCAGTGCCGCCGCCGCCACCGGCGACGATGAAGGGATTACCGGTCGCGTGGTCCACCACGAAGGTCCCGCCGCCGCCGCCGCCGTGACGATTATTACCGCCCTGACCCACTGTGGCCCCAACGCCGCCCACCGCGATATCCAGGACTTCTCCGGCATAAAGGCTGAACGTCCCCAAGGCGGAACCCCCGAGGCCGCCGTTACCGCCGTTACCCCCGCCACCCTGAGCGCCCGCCACGGAGATATCGTAGTTGCCGTCCGCCGGCGCGGTGAAGGACGTAAACGCACCGGTATAATTGAACGTGACCGGTGTGGCGTTCGCCGTCCCGAACGCGGCGAGGGCCAGCGCGATCGCGCCAGCGAACAAACGCGCTTTTCCCGCGCGAACAGATCGCGAGGCAGCAGCCATCGAACGTGTGTGATTTCGCATTGTCT
>JAYWAX010000387.1:0-4635 GCA_043782125.1 Acetobacteraceae bacterium
TTGGTTTTTGCCGGGGAAGTCGTGGATGGTCCGCCTTCGCGGACCATGACGGGGTGACAGCCGACGAGTCAACATTAAGGGCGGTTGGTATAAGGCCAAACCATGACACCCCTGGCGGTCCGGGCAAGAGCCTGAATTCGGCAGGATACATGCGCGCTGCCTCCTCGAGGATGCCCCCGGTTGCCCGTCAGGCCGCTTCGGGCCGGCGATCGATTGCCACCCGGTTCCGGCCGCTGCCCTTGGCGCGATAAAGCGCGATATCCGCGCGCGACAGAACCTGGTCGATCGTTTGTTCCCGCCGGCCGGCCATCGCCAGACCAATGCTGACGGTCATATGGATGGATCGCCCCTCGAACAGGACGGAACGGCCCGCGACCGCGGCCACCAGACGTTCGGCGACGGCTTCGGCTTCGTCCGACGCGACGTGGGACAGTACAACTGCGAATTCCTCGCCGCCCAGACGGCCCAGAAGATCGCCGTGGCGGAGTTCGGCGCGCAGGATCGAGGCCAAATGGCGCAACGCGGCATCGCCGCCGGGGTGGCCATAGCGGTCGTTGACGGATTTGAAATGATCGACGTCGATCATCAACAGCGCGAGTCCCTGCCCCTGCCCCGACTCGTGGGCGCGGTCCAACGCGGTTTGTCCATTGGCCAGCAGCGCGCCACGGTTCAGGGCGCCGGTCAGTCCGTCGGTGGTCGCCAATTCCCGCAACCGGGCTTCCAGTTCGCGGCGTTCGGCGATTTCGCGTTCCAGTTCCAGCCGCGCGATTTCCACCCGGCGGCCGCTTTCGTCGGCGGCCTCCGCCAACGCAGCCAGATCGGACGCGTGAGTCTCCATCGTCTCGTTCCGGAAGCGCAGTTCGGCTTCGAACCGGTCCACGGCCTCGTCCACCTCTCGTTGCACGATGCCGGTGATATCGGTGTAGGTCAGAACCCGTCCGCCATCGGGCGGCACGGCGCATCCGCAGAGGATCAGCGCACCGCCGGGAAAGCGCATCGGCATGGCCTGGATGGCGCCCTCGCGCACCGCGGCGGCGTGCTCGGCCGCGAAACCCGCCCAATCGCCGATGCCGGCGCCATTTCCGCGTCCCGTGCCGCCGCGGGCGAGCAAACCGTCGAACGTGTCCCAGCCATCCGGGTCCTCGGGCCGCGAATCCCAGACTTCGAAGAAACGGCTGTTGGCGAAGCGCGGGCGCAGGGCACCGTCCAGCAGCACGATGCCAATATCCATCGCGTCGAGCATACCTTCCAGGTTCCCCGCGATGTGTCCCGCGGACCCCGTTTTCGATAAACGCCGCATGTGCCCCGTCCCTGTCTTCCGCGCCCGCTTCGGTTCGCCGGATGGCTCCGCCGCTCGGCCCGCCAAGCCAATATGGCGGGGAAAAGTTAACCACCGGTAAACATCCCACCGCTTCGTGGTCCCCCGGGACATCCCCCGGGACATCCCCTGGGGCTTCGCCCTGCCGCCTCTTCCGCCCAGCCGGTCAGGCGGCCTGCGGGCTGGCCACAGGGCGGAAAGGGGCATAACGTCCCGTCCAGCCCATGGTACGGTAGCCCGCAGACAAAGCGGCGCGCGCGCCGGGTGAAGGAGGACGAACGTGTCCAGGGCGGCAAGAATGGGCGCGATCCGCCGTATCGCCCCTTTACTGACCTGTCTGCTCGCGGTCGCCGCCGCGACCGCCTATGCCGCGCGCCAGGGCGAGTCCGCGTGGCGCGGCCGTTCCACCGCATCGGCGACCGGCGTGACCTGGACACCGGCCGAGTGGCAGATGCCGCTCGATAACTGGGGCACCGGACTCGCCTGGCGCGGCAGCGGTCCGGATGGGGCCGCGATCCGCCTGTTCGCCCGCACCAAGACCGGGTTCTGCAATTGCTTCGACGGCATCGCGGACGATACCGAGATCGACCGGATCGGCGACGTCGATTTACATGGCGGCGATTTCTCGGCGGTGGCGCCAGGCCAGGCGGCGCCCGTCGGCGGCCTGCCGGGACGCACCCGCGCATTCCGTACCGCGGACCGGTGGACCGGCACCCGCCACGTGCTGTCGATCGTCGCCGCCGCCGAATGCAAAGCGGTGGTGGCGACGCTTGTCTCCGACGCGCCGATTTCGCCCATGGCGGAAGCTTCCGCCCGCGCTCTGCTGACCGGCGAGACGTTTCGCCAATGGGCGGCGAACCAATGAAACGGCCACAAGGCCCAACCGGGGGAAACCACACGATGTCCAGAATATGGCTCAATGCCGCCGCCGCGATGTTGTTCGCGGGCACCGCCAGCGCGCAGGTCCGGCCCGAGGTCCCGAAAATCGGCGACCCGCCGGAAGCATCCAACATGCGGCTGGTGGGGTACGACACGTTGCAGGCGCGCAGTGCTTACCAGCCCACCATTCACCGGCACGGGGATCGTTACATCGCTTATATCGGTCATCACGGCGGCACGCCGCGCGTGCCCGAACCGGTCAATTCGCTGACTGGCAAGGCGGAAACGAACGGCACCTCCCTGGTCGATGTCACGGACCCCGCGCATCCGAAATATCTGGCGCATATCCCCGGCGATAAGGGCATGTACGAGGACGGCGGCGCGCAAATGGTCCGCGTCTGCGACGGCGCGGGACTGGGCCGGGCCGACAAGGCCGCCGTCTACATGCTGCGCACCTTCGGCAATTCCGGCCACGAGGTCTGGAATGTGGCCGATCCCGCCAAGCCGCAACTCGTCACCCGCCTGGCAGGCCTGAAAGGCACCCACAAGAACTGGTGGGAATGCGATACCGGCATCGCTTACCTCGTGTCCGGCGCCGAAGGCTGGCGGGTGCCGCGGATGACGCAAATCTACGATCTCAGCGATCCCGCGCATCCCGTCTTCATCCGTAATTTCGGGTTGCCCGGGCAAGAACCCGGCTCCACCGGACCGGTGCCGACGATGCTGCACGGCATGATCTCCTCGGGACCGGCGGGGAACCGGGTCTACTTCGGCTATGGCACCAATGGCGGCGGCATCGTGCAGATCGTGGACCGGGAGAAATTGCTGAAAGGCGCCGCAGCCCCGACGCCGGATAATCTGCTGTATCCGCAGGTGGGCCGCCTCGACCTGTCGCCACTGATCGGCGCCCACACCACCTACCCCATGCTGGGCGTTCCCGTGCCCGCCTTCCTGCATGATAAAACCGGAGCCAAACGCGACTTCGTGATGATCGTCAACGAGCAAATCCTGAACGAATGCCTGGAAGCCCGGCAAATGGTCTGGTTCGCCGACATCACTGTCGAGGCGAAGGGCATGGTCGTATCGAATTACACCGCCCCGGAAAACGGCGGCAATTTCTGCGCCCGCGGCGGCCGCTTCGGATCGCATTCGTCGAATGAGAGCTTCGCGCCAATCTTCCGCAACAAACTTGCCGCCATCTCGTATTTCAACGGCGGCGTGCGCATGCTGGATATCCGCGATCCGTTCCAACCGAAGGAGGTCGCGTTCTTCATCCCCTCGATCACCAAGGACACAGACGAGCGCTGCGTCAAAGTGGACGGCAAGGACCGGTGCAAGGTGGCGATCCAGACCAACAACGTGGAAACCGACGATCGCGGCTTTATCTATATCGTCGATCGCGCGAATACCGGGATGCATATCCTGGCGGTGACCGGCGATGCCGCCGCGGTGGCCGGTTTGCCGAGGTGACGCCCAATACCAACCGCGCGTAACAAATGCCGCCAGCCGGTGGTGGCCCAGACGCCAACCCGTAACACCGCCCGGCGCGTGCGCGTCACGTGCCAGGCGGGGGTCTTCCCGTGCCGGCCACATGCCCGGCACCGGACCATAGCCTGTCGTGAAATGTCGATTTAGCCATCCACACGTTCAAAGTTATTGAAAACTCGATGCCGTCCAGTTAATAAGAGGAACACCGGACCTGGAGAAACGAAATGGGCGTGTACCTGGACGTTCCCTATTGCAATCAACTGCGGTTTCCCAATTCATGCAGCGAGGATAACGATCCAACCGGCTGCTGGTATGCCTCGGCCTGCATGATCGGCTGGTATTTCGAGGCTGGGCCACGCCAGGGGGTACCGGAAATCCACTCCTCCAGCCTGCCCCCCGAGATACGGGCGCGTCTCGGTTTCAGCGGACACATGGCGACGGGGTCCGCCGACGCGGCACAGATGATGGCGGCCTATGGCGGCGGACAATCCGAACATCAACTTCTGGCGCAACGCGAGCATCTGACACCGCTAACGCATTGCGCCGAGAGTGCCTACCAGTACACCCACGCCGAGCTTGAAGTGTTGCTTCGCCGCTTTGGCCCGATTTTCTTCTATTGGCAAAAAACCGCCGGCGGCAATACCTATGGGCATGCGTCGGTTCTGGTTGGCGTCCTGGACCGCAGCCCCGATCTGATCTTCCATGACCCCGAAAACGCGCCGCGTTCGGAGATGGACCTGTCCGAGTTCAACGCGAAGCGGCAGCGTTGGTTCTACTCGCAGATGCGCCGGACCGGGGTCGATCACCATATTCGGCTCTTCCAGGGGTAGTCCGCATCGGGGACGCGGCCTTATACCAACCGCCCTTAATGTTGACTCGTCGGCTGTCACCCCGTCATGGTCCGCGAAGGCGGACCATCCAAGACTTCCCCGGCAAAAACCAAGGCGTGG
>JAYWAX010000388.1:0-12725 GCA_043782125.1 Acetobacteraceae bacterium
GCGAGCAGGGTTTTTTCAACGGCGGCGAGGTCCTCCGGCGCGTGGCTGTCCGGGTTCTTGCCCAGATATGTCAGCACCGAGGGAATGACGTCGATCGCCGAGTCCATCATGACGATTCCGCAGGCCGCGATGCGCCTCGCATGTTCCGGGTCGAACAACAAAGCCCAACTGTCCAGCGGCGCGTCCGGCGCGACGGCGGCGATTTTATCGGGCAGGATACCAAGACCCATCGTGCCCCACAGATAAATCGCGCCGTGTTTATTGCCGGGGTCCGAGGATTCGACTCGCCGCATCATTTCGATATCGAGATTGGTCCAGTTCGGAATTTTGGTCCGGTCGATTTGCGCCAGCGCCCCCGCGCGGATCAGCCGCGAGAACGTGGGTTCGTTGCTTGGCGTTACAATGTCGTAACCGGAATGACCGGCGAGCAGCTTCGCTTCCAATGTCTCAAGACTGTCGAACACATCGTAGCGGACTTTTATTCCCGTCTCCGCCGTGAATTTTTCCAACACCGCAGCATCGATATAATCCGTCCAGTTGTAGACATTCAGAATTTTCTCCTGCGCCATTGCGGGCGCCGCCAGGAGAAAAAGCGCGAAAAGCAGTCTTTTCACCGCCTGGACCCCGGCGGGATGAACGCCGCCGCCGTGCCGCCATCGACCGGAATCGTCGTACCCGCCAAATAACGCGCCCCGTCGCTCAGCAGAAACATCATGACATCCACGACATCGCCGGGTTGCGCGATCCGGCCCACCGGCGACACACCCGAGGGCTGGTAGCCCTTCGACGCCGTGGGATCGGACATCGCCGCGACCATCGGGGTATCCACCGTGCCCGGCGCCAGCGCATTGACCAGCACGCCAGACGGCGCCCATTCCGCCGCCATCACGCGGCATAACTGGGTAACCGCCGCCTTCGACGCCGCGTAGGCCCCGCTGACGATTTTCGGCCGCAACGCCGCCAGCGACGACAACATCACCACCCGCGACGGATTCTTCGAAGTGGCCCCCGTGCGCAATGCGGGGAGCGCCTTTTGCGCGGCGAGGAATGTGCCGCGCAGGTTGACGTTGAGGACCAAATCGAAATCTTCGATCGCCATGTCTTCCATCAGCGCGGTTCGCAGCACGCCGGCGCAGGTGATCAACGCGTTCAACACCGGGATTTCCGCGAACACCGAAGCAACCTGGGCCGCGTCGGTCACGTCGCACACCACTGGCCGGAATCTGCCTTGCCAGGTCGAAAATTCCGCCGCGACCGCGTCCAGGCGCGCGGTCGCGTTATCCATCCCGAAGACGGTCCAACCCGAGTCGAGCAAGCGGCGGCACGCGGCCAGGCCGATCCCGGAGGCGGCGCCGGTGACGGCGGCGGTTCTGTTCATGAGCGGCTCCTGCTTCCCCGCAGATTTAGCGCGATTCGCGTAACGGGAAAACCAGGGCCTGTCACTTATCCAGCCACACATCCTCCCGCCGGTTGCCGTTATAAAGGCTGTTCACCATCATCGTGACGCCTTTCACGTAGGGCCGCCAGCATGTCGCTGCCTTCGAGTAATAGATCATCGGGCGTCCGCCATCCTCAGCCAAACGGCGCTCGATCGCGGTCAGAATCGCCTGGCGTTTTTCCGGATCCCCTTCGCGCGACTGCGCCTCGATCAATTTGTCCGTTTCGGCGTCGCAGTAGCCGTCCAGATTGAAACTGCCGCCGCAGCCGAAGAACAGATCGAGGACCGGATCGGGATCGGGACCGCTGGTTTGCCCGAACAGAGAGACAGCATATTCGCGCCGGAACATCCGCGGGAAAAAGAGGGCAGTATCGACCGCGTCGACTTCCGCGTCGATGTAAATCTCCTTGAACTGGTCTGTCAGAATCACGGCGGGCACCCGGAAACTCGGCAAATCTCGCGCGGTCAGTTTCAATTTCATCCGGTTATTCGGTCCATACCCCAAAGATTCCATGATTTTCCGGGCTTCAGTCCGATTCTTGGCGACATCCGGTTCGAACCCCGGCAGCGTCCGGAGTATCTCTGGCGCGAGCCCCCATTTCCCACCGGGCCTGGGCTGCAACACCCCGCCGATATCGCCCTCGCCCTCTCCGATGATATCGATGAACGCCTGACGGTCGAGGCTGAGCGCCAGCGCCCGGCGCAGCAACGGGTTGTCGAAAGGCGGCACCGCGCGATTGATCAGAATGTGACGGTTGACGCCGCCGTCCGGAGTCGTTTCGCAGATCGCGTCAGGCACCTGCGACCTGATGTCTTTTTCCGAAGCGATCGTCACCTCGTATGGAAATGTCATATCGACCTTACCGGACACGAACGACAGTTTCGACGTCGCCGCGTTGCGAATAATGGTATATTCGATCCCATCCAGATACGGGCGGTTCGGTTTCCAGTAATTGGGGTTCCGCGCCAGCTTGATGTATTCGTTTGGCTTGAACTCTTTGAAGACAAACGGACCCGTTCCGATCGGCTGACGGCGCATCTGCGCGGGCGGCACATGACAGGGGTAAATCGGCGCGAACCCGGTCGCCAGCGACATTGGAAACGCCGGTTGAGGCCGTTTCAGATGGAACGCGACCCGGAAATCCCCGTCGGTGGTTACTTTGTCCAGATTGCGAAAATTCGTCCGCCGCGGATTGACCCGAAACGTCTCGGCTCCCCGCTCCAGCAACAGATCGAACGTGCACTGCACATCCTTCGACGTGAATGGCATTCCATCGTGAAACTGCACACTGTGCCGCAACTCGAACGTCAGCACCGTCCCATCCGCGCTCCACGCCCACGCCGTCGCCAGATCCGGAACGATCGACGCCAAACTGACCTGAGGCACCTGCTGATCGAACATGATGAGATTGTTAAACACCCCCATCATTGGCGCCTGCGCGTAGATCGTCGATTCCTCGTGAATCGACATGCTGGCCGGACTGTCCGGCGACGTCATCCGCAAAATCCCCCCGGCCTTCTGGGCCCACGCCCCAGGCGCCAACGCCAGACACCAAACACCCGCCGCGAGCCAACAAAACACACGCCTCATGACCGCCTCCCTGTTGGTCCGTTCGCGAGTTCTCCCGCGATTGTTCGTACCACCCTACGCACGCCTGACGCACCGGGCAAAGGGGTCGAAGCGCGATGGGACCGGGACCTGCATTTTGACGCCGCCGCAAGCCCAGCACGGGCTTTGCCCGAGGCGCGAACCGCGCGTAGGGTGATCGGGCGATCCGGGGAGGAATTCGGGACTATGCAGACGTACGACTACATCGTGGTTGGCGCCGGGTCGGCCGGGGCAGCCGTCGCGCACCGGCTTTCGGCAGATGCGCGCAATCAGGTTTTATTGTTGGAGGCAGGGGCAGCGAGTCATCCGTGGTCGCGCATTCCGATCGGCTACGCCCGCCTGATCGCGAACCCCGCGGCGAACTGGTTGTATTCGTCGGAGCCCGAGGTCAACACAAACGGACGCAAACTGCCTGTGCCAAGAGGAAAACTTCTGGGCGGTTCCAGCGCCATCAACGGCCTCGCCTTTGTCCGCGGCCAGGCACAAGACTTCGACACCTGGGCTCAAATGGGAAATCAGGGCTGGAGTTATGCGGATGTCCTGCCTTTCTTTAAGCGGATGGAAAGTTACGAGGGTGGCGGCGACGACACATTTCGCGGCCGTGAAGGCCCCTTGCGCGTCACCAACCCGGAACCGGCGGATCCCCTGTTCGCCGCCATTATCGCCGCGGCGGGTCAGGCCGGAATCCCCCATAATCCCGATTACAATGGCGCGGCCCAGGACGGCATCGCCATGAGCCAGGCGACGATCGCGAGCCGGCAACGCATGAGCACGGCGCGCTGTTACCTCGATCCGATCCGGAACCGGCCCAATCTGCGCATCGAAACGAACGCGCTGACCGAACGTCTGATCCTGGAAGGCACGCGCTGCATGGGCGTGCGCTACACCGTTAATGGCGAAAAACGCGAAGCCCGCGCCGGACGCGACGTCGTGGTCAGCGCGGGCTCGATCAATTCCCCGCAACTTCTCGAACTTTCCGGCATCGGACAACCCGATCGGCTCCGCGAACTCGGCATCGAAGTCCGCCACGCGCTACCCGGAGTCGGCGAAAACCTGCGGGATCATTATGCGCCACGAACGAAATGGGCCGTCGGCGCGAAAGGCATCACATTCAACGATCGCGCCCGCGGCCTCGGCCTCGTCAACCAGGCGCTGCGGTATGTCATGGGGCAGCCGGGACTGCTGACCATGGTCGGCGCCCCCATGCGCGCCTTCGTTCGATCGCGGGAGGGACTGGATGCGCCCGACGCCCTGCTTGGCTGGGTTCCGATGCTGACCGAACCCGGACCACGCGGACCCAAACTATCCCGGCAGTCGGGCGTAACCTGCTACGCTCATCCGATGCGCCCCGAAAGCAAAGGTCATATCCACATCCGCACGACCGATCCGCGCACCCCGCCGGCGATTGTTTTCAATTTTTTATCCTCGCCCATCGACGCCGACATCACCGTGCGCGCCGTCCGCATCGCCCGCGCGATCATGACCGCGCCCGCCCTTGCCCATTTTCAGATGACCGAGATCGGACCCGGTTCCGCACGGACAACGGACGGCGAAATCCTCGACTGGGTGAAGCAGGTTGCGGAAACGACCTACCATCCCGTTGGCACCTGTAAAATGGGCGTGGATCCGATGGCGGTCGTGGACCCGCAGTTGCGAGTTCACGGAATCCAGGGTCTACGGGTCGCCGATGCCTCGATCATGCCCGCGCTGACGTCCGGCAACACCAACGCGCCATCCATCATGATCGGAGAAAAGGCCGCCGACATGGTGCTGCAAAGCGCCGCCTGACGGCACCGGACTCCCGATTTCGCGACATTGAAACCCGGAGGAATGGCAAGGCCAGAAACTTTTCCACTGCCATGGCGCTCCGTTTTCTGACAAACCGCGTCGCGCGGCGGACGCGCGAGGGAACCCAGACGTGACAGCCCGCGAACCCGCCACAGAACCGCGCGAAAGCATCGCCGTGCACTTCTGGGGCGTACGCGGCACGATCCCGACGCCCGGCCCATCGACATTACGTTACGGCGGCAATACGCCGTGCGTGGAGCTTCGCTGCGGTCCCCACCTCCTCATCTGCGACGCCGGCACCGGCATCCGTCTTCTGGGCGCCAACCTCGCGGCATCGGGCACGCAGGTCGAGGCAGACATCCTGATAAGCCATTCCCATCTGGACCATATCGGCGGGCTGCCCTTCTTCGCGCCGATGTACGATTCCGGGGCGCAAATCCGCTTTTGGGGTGGCCACCTGCCGCCGCCCGATGGCATTTCCGGCGCCCTGCGCCGAAGCTGGCAAGCCCCCCTGATGCCCGATCTGGACCAGGCATTCCGCGCCAGCCTGGCCTTTCACGACTTCGAACCCGGCAGCGTACTCGCGCTGCATCCCGGCCTTAAGGTCCGCACCCACCGCCTTCATCACCCCGGCGGTTCCGTCGGCTTCCGGGTCGAATGGGCGGGCGCCAGTGTTTGCTATGTTACCGACACGGAACACCCGGCACACGGCATCGACACCGCGCTCGCCGAATTCGCGGCGGGCACGGATATCCTGATCCACGACGCCAGCTATACCGACGCCGAATACGAAACCCGGGCCGGCTGGGGGCACGCGACATGGCGCGCGGCGACCGATCTTGCCGATGCCGCCCATGCCAAAACCCTGGTCTTGTTCCACCATGAACCGTCCCGCGACGACGACGCCATGGACCGCATCGCGCGGGACGCCGCAGCCAAAAGGGCGGGGACACTGGCCGCGAAAGAAGGCATGCGCCTGACCGCGCCATATTGACGCCTCCCGCGTTTCCTCGTTTCTGTCCGCGATCCCCAGACGCAAGGAGGCGGCATCGTGACGGCGAAATTCCAGTTCGGCCTGGTCATCCGCGGACAGGCGGAGGAACACGAAGACATCTCGCGCCGCTTCCAGGAAACCCTGGCCTTCGTGCGTCTGGCCGATAAACTCGGCTTCGATTCCGTCACCAAAACCGCACATTACAGTTCGCATCCCTTCCAGATGTTGCAAATGGTGCCAATGCTCGCCCGCTTCGCCGCCGAAGCGCCGAACATGCGCCTGAACGCCGGGGTGCTGCTGTTGCCCCTTATGTCGCCGCTGCACGTGGCCGAGGAATTCGCCACGCTGGACGTGATCACCGGTGGCAAAATCATTCTCGGTGTCGGCCTTGGCTACCGCGACGTGGAATTCAAGGCGTTTGGGATGAAGCGATCCGAACGCGTGCCGCGCTTTGAAGCCAATCTCATCGCGATCAAGCGCCTGTGGACCGAGGAAAAAGTCCGCATGAAAACCCCGTATTTCGAACTGGACGACGCGTCCTGCCTGCCGAAACCCTTGCAAAAGCCGCATCCCCCGATCTGGGTCGGCGCCAACGCCGATCCCGCGATCGAACGTGCCGCGCGCCTGGGCGATTGCTGGTATATCGGACCCGCCGTGGAAATCCCCGCCATCGAACGCCAGATGGAACTTTACAAGCGCGCCCTGGACGCCGCCGGAAAACCCTTCCCGGCGGAACTGCCCATGCGGCGCGAGGTCTTCGTTGCGAAAACCAAAAAGGAAGCGATCCGCCTGTGCGCGCCTTATCTTGGGGCGAAATACGCCGCCTACCATGCCTGGCGTCAGGACATGCCGGGCGACGACCGCGGACTGGGGCAGCAATTCGAAAACCTGATCGGCGATCGTTTCCTGATTGGCTCGCCCGACGAGGTCGCCGAACAAATGATCGCCCTGCATCGCCGCCTTGGCGTCAATCATATCGTCATGAGCACGGAATGGGCGGGCATGCCGGAAAGCCTGGCAGTCGAAACGATTGAAACAATCGCCAAGGATGTCTTCCCACGCGTCCGTCAGGGCCTGTGATTCTCTTCACCAACAAGGATTTATCGAAATGACCGATACCCCGCTCGCTCCCAATCTGCCGCAATGGATGAAGGATCATGTCGCCCTTTACCTCGCCAGCGGCGGCAGTGACGGCCACATGTATACGATTGACCGGGCCGGCGTGCCGAAAATGTCGGTGCAATCGCTGTTGCTGACCACCACGGGCCGTAAATCCGGACAGAAATACATCTTCCCGTTGTTCTATGGCCAGGCCGGCGACAGCTATTTCGTCATCGCGTCCAAGGGCGGCGCGCCCGAACATCCGGGCTGGTACCGCAACATCCTTGGCGACGCGAACGTCGAGATTCAGGTCGCCACCAAAAAAATGAACGCCCGCGCCCGCACCGCCACGGGCGAGGAACGCGCGCGCCTTTGGATCGAAGCCGTAAAAATCTGGCCGCCCTTCGCCGATTACCAGGTCAAGGCGGAAGGGCGGGAAATCCCGGTCGTCGTCCTCGATCCGGTGAAATAGGACGGGTTTCGCTACCCCAACGTATCTTCCACCGCGCGGGCCATGTACCTCAGATCGCCCGCGCGGCGCGTAAGACCCATCCGGTCCAGATATTCCAGCACGATAATCGTCAGATTGCGCCCGATCCCGGATCGCTTGTTGAATTCCGCCGCCGTGAAACCCGCTTCCTCCGACCCCGCCGCCAGGGCGTCGGCGATTCGTGCCAGATCGGCGACCGTTTCGGGCAGAAAATAACGGTTCGCGGCAACCGCCAGCAAGCGCCCAAAACGTTCGAACCGGCTCAGCGCCGCCTCGATCGCCTCCAGAGCCATCCCTTCCGTCTCCGCAAGCTCCCGCACGCGTGGCGGACGTAGTTCGGCGTCCGACAAACACGCGTGGATCCGGGTCCAGAGGGTTTCGTCGGACGGGGACAAAGACGGTTTATGCGCCGGCAATCGCCAAACGACACCGTCGCGCACCAGATCGCCGCGCATCCGCAGCAGATCGAGCACGGCCTCCGCGATCTCGGGGGGCAAAGCCCCCGCCGCGCGGGCCAAATCCGCCTTCGCCTGCCCCATCCGATCCGGATGCGCCAGGTGCCAGGCCTGTAGATGCCGGGTGAGCCCCTTGGCGGCACCCGCGACGGTGTCCGAGGAAACCAGGATTTTTCCCGCGCGGATCGCGCCGTCCGGCGTGCCTGGATCGAACCCGGGCTCCAGGTTCCGCGCCATCGCGAAACGCCGCGGATCGGCCCATCCCTCCGCGGTCAACAGCGCGTGGAAGGCCGGGACGGGATCCGGCATTACGTGGGCCGCCAAGGCCGCCACGCGCTGTTCCCGCCGGACGCGGCGGCCCGGCGAAAACGGGTCGATGATATTGCCGCCCGCGACGACCCGGCCGGTGGAATCGTCGCGCAGAATGACACGGTCGCCGAATAAACACGCGCCGGGCTTATCCAGCGCGATCGTGACCACGCCTTCCTCTCCGGCCGCGAAATCTTTGCCGGTCTGCGTCAGAACCCGTCCGGAGATCGCGGCAGTACCGAAATGAACATGCAAACGCGAGGCATGCCGCGGGCCGCGATCTTCCACCGCCCGAACCTGAACGTCGATCCGTTGCGCCGGTTCGTGCAAAGCGGGATCGATCAGCCAGTCGCCGCGTTTCAGGCGGGCACGCTCGACCCGAGGCCCGGAAATCGCCAGCGCGCACCGGTCGCCCGCCGACGCCGTCCCGGCTGTTTCATGGTGTACCTGAATGCCTCTGACGCGCGCCGCCAGACGCGACGGGGACAGCAACAGCCGATCTCCCACCGATACGATGCCCGAGGCAACCGTTCCGGTCACGACCAGACCCGCGCCCGGCGGCGAAAAACTCCGGTCGATCGCCAAACGGAACAAACCTGCTGCGGCGGGAAGCGGCGGCCGGGACTCGATAAACGCCATCACGTCCGCAACGCCCTGCCCGGTCACGCTCGACACGTCCAGCAACGGCGCGTGTGGATACCCCGCGCGGTCCAGCATGTCCCGGATTTCCGCGCGCGCCGCCACCAGCCGCGCCGCGTCGACCCGGTCGACTTTGCTGACGACGCAGGCAAGATCGGTCACGCCTGTCAGTCGCAAGATGGACAGATGCTCCCGCGTCTGCGGCATCGGCCCATCGTCCGCAGCGACCACAAGCAAAATCGTTCCAACCGAAAGCACGCCCGCCAGCATATTGGTCAGGAAACGTTCGTGTCCCGGAACATCGACGAAACCCACCGTCGCGCCTGACCCGAGCCGGGTATGCGCAAAGCCCAGGTCGATGGTCATGCCACGTTTTTTTTCTTCGGGGAGGCGGTCGGCGTCTATTCCGGTCAGCGCGCGAACCAGCGCCGTCTTGCCGTGATCGACATGCCCAGCCAGCCCGATAATCATACGATCACCGGGTCAGCTCGCCCAGATCGCGCGCCCGCGAGGACACGCATTTTTCGAAGTTGTTGCCGAAGACCGCCATCATCGCCTTGTTCGGCGCGCGCCGGAAAATATCCTCGCAGAATGCGCGCGCCCCACCGGCCGGGGTGCCGGAGCGCGCGATCGCCTCCGCCTCCTCGCGGTCTCGCGCCAGTTGCCAGCCGCCCGAGATCATGCACGCACGAAACCCGGCATATCTTGCACGCTCGTTCACATCGACGGTGGTGTATACCGGCGGAACGAACTCGCCACCAATCGTGACGCAACGCTGCTGTCCGTTCGGCGCCGTCCGGCAATCCGTTCGTATCGGCGCCAAATACCCAGGACTCGACATCACGGTTTGCACGATTTGCGGAAATTGGGAAAACGACTGCGATTCGCAACGCGCCGTGGCCGCATCCAACGCCGCCTTGGTCGCGCCCGGCTTCGTCCAATAATCCGCGCAGCCGGCCAGCACGAGCAGCAGCCCAACGACCGGCCACGCGAAGCGCATCGTTCAGTCCCCCACTTCGATTACGGCGTCCACCGCGAATGCGCCCTCGCCTTCCGGCATAGCGAAGACCGGGTTCAGGTCGATCGATTGCAACCGCGGGCCCGCCGCGACCGCAAAGGCGGAAAGGCGAGACAATGTTTCCGCCAACGCCTTCACGTCTGCCTTCTTCTTTCCGCGCGCCCCCAGCAACAGCGGCGCACCTTTGATGGAACGGATCATATCCTCCGCCACATCCGGTCCGAAAGGACAGCGGCGGAATACGACATCTTTCAGCACTTCGACGAAGGTGCCGCCCAGACCGAACATGGCCATCGGACCGAAGACGGGATCGCGGTGAATGCCCAGGATGCACTCGACGCCACCTTTAAGCTGCTTCGCGACAAGCACTCCCTCGATCTTCGCCGTGGGCGCGGCCGCCTTCGCGCGTTCCAGCAATGTCGAAAACCCGTCCTTCACTGCGGCGGCATCGGAGATATCCAGCAGCACCCCGCCGATTTCCGATTTGTGTAAAATGTCGGCCGACAGGATTTTCATCACGACAGGGTAACCGAATTTCGCGGCCGCCGCGACCGCCTGGTCCGCTGTCGCGCATACTGCCTCCGGCGCCGACGCGATCCCGGCGCCTGCGAGCAGGCGTTTCGCCTCTGCCTCCGATGGCGTTTTCGCGGGCAGTGTGACTGGCGGCACCGTTGGCGCGGGCGCGCCCGCGGTCTCAGCGAAAGCGGCACCGAAGCGGCCCATGGCGTCGATCGCGACGACGGCCCGCGTCGGGTCCTCATGGACGACCCAGCCATCGGTTTCCAGTTTGTCGCGCCCTTCCGGCGGCACGATGACGGACAGGGCGTAGAGACGCCCGGGATTTTCGGCGCGAACGGCGTTCAATTGTTCGGAAATCGCGGGCCAGCGGCGCGACGACGCGGTCATGCTGAAGAACCCAAGAACCGAAGAATATCCGCCGTCACGGACCATGGACTCGGTAAATGTCTTGACCAGCGAGACATCGTTCGACACTTGCGCCGTTGCGTCCACTGGATTGCGCGGCGCGCAGAATGGCACCAGATCGCGCAATTTTTTCTGCGCGTCCAGCGGCATTTCCGGCATGGACAAGCCGAGACTTTCGGCGACATCGGAAATCAGAACGCCCGCGCCGCCGGAAACAGTGATGACGCCCAGAGTATTCCGCACCGGATATATTTTCCGCGTGGCGGTATGCGCGATATCCAGCATTTCCTCAGAGTTCCGCGCGCGGTAAACGCCAAATTCGTTCATGACGGCTTCCGTCACCGCGTCGTCGCCTGCGATCGAAGCGGTGTGCGATTTCGCCGCTTTCGTGCCGAGTTCGCTGCGCCCCACTTTCTGCATCACCACCGGCTTCTTCGCCGCGCGCGCGATCTCCAACGCCGCGATCAGGCCTGGCGCCTCCCGGATGCCTTCCGCATACACCGCGATCACGTCCACGTCGGGGTTTTCCGCGAGCCAGCCGATACATTCGCCGACCGTCACATCGGCCTCGTTGCCTGTCATCACGCACAGCGATGCGCCGATGCCGCGATTGCGCGCCAGCGTATACAAATGTGTTCCATATGCTCCGGACTGGCTCGCGATCCCGATGCGGCCGGGCACCGGCCAGCCGCTGTCGAACGAGGACGAAAACGTCGCGTAATAGGACCGCCGGGCGTCGAACACACCCAGGCAATTCGGCCCCAGCAACCGCATTCCATACGACCGCGCCGTGGCGACCATCTGCGCCTGCACGGCCTCGCCCGCCTCGTCCATTTCGGCGAATCCGGCCGAGAACATGACAATCGCCTTGCAGCCTTTTTTGCCGAGTTCCTCGACTGCGGCGGGCACGTGCTCGGCGGCGATGGCGACAATCGCGACGTCCGGCGTTTCCGGCAGCGCGGCAATCGTCGGGTACGCTTTCAGCCCCTGAATTTCGGTCCGGTTCGGATTGACCGGGTAAAGCGCCCCTTGGAACCCTTGCGCGAGCATATAGGCGATCGGACGCCCGGAAATCCGGGTGGGGTCCGAAGACGCCCCGAGGACAGCGACCGAACGAGGCGCCAAAAGCGGCGTGAGGCCGGAGAAGCGGCTGGACATGACGAACCTTTCCCAAATCGTCGCGCGGGCCTGTTCATGGCCCATGCATTGGGATCAGTCTGGCGCCACTGTCCGGTCAGGGCAAGCCGCCCGGTTGGCGCTTATTTCTTACAAAGATACGTCGCGCGGATCGTTCCCTCGCTCCGGGTATTCAGGCTTTCCAGCACGGCTTCGCGGCGGCTGAAAATCTGACATTGCTGGTTGGCAGTTGCGTTCGCCACGGCCAGTTCCCCCGGCGGGCGGGCGCCAAAGTCCAGCAGGATCGAGTCCGGATTCGAAGCAACGAATTCGATCGTCCGGCCGGGCGGCGGCGGAGCGAACATGCCGGACACGCCGCTGGAAACCCGATCGACCATGCTACACGCGCTCAGGGCGCCAGCCATGCAGGCCAAACTCACGACGGTGGCGATCCGCATAAAACGACGTCCTTCCTGGTGGTATCGGGCCGGTATCGAAGCGATCCGGCGCGCATGAACGATAAGCAACCGTATCCGCTCCGCCCGCCACTGGCAAGGCAAACGACTTCGCGCCATGGTAGGCGCCGACACACCGCACCGGAGTTCCCCGACAATGCCGTCTCCTCACCGGCCCCCGTCACGCCATCGCGCGCCCCCCGCGCATCGGGCCGCCGTCCGGACCCGCGCCGGGAGCGCCCGATGAACGACGACAACTCGGTCGATCTCGAGCCGCTTGGCGACTATCTCGATTCCGCCCGCGCGCCAGAGGCCTGCATGGACCTGTCGGAACTGGACGGCTTCCTCGCGGGCCTCGCCGTCGGCCCCGACCCTGTGCTTCCCGACGA
>JAYWAX010000389.1:0-4620 GCA_043782125.1 Acetobacteraceae bacterium
AAGGCGTGCCCGGTCCATGAAATCCTCCATCCCTGGAGGGACATTGGACCGGACACTTCACGAGCTACGAAAGCCGGACAGATCTCGAGCTAGCCACAGCAGATTGCCGTGCTCTGGGCAACGGTCTCGCCCGTTCCTATGCTGCCTTTGCCGCCCCGAGACCCAATCCGCCGATCGGCCCATGCCCGCGAAACCCGACGATCTGTTTGAAAACGAACCCGCCGAAGCCGTCGCCAGCCCGGCGCGCGGTCCTCGCCCGCTCGCGGATCGTCTGCGGCCGCGGGCGTTACATGAGGTTGTGGGGCAGGACCAGTTGCTTGGCGCCACGGGGACCCTGACCGGCATGCTCGCGCGGGGGTCGTTGGCGTCGTTGATCCTGTGGGGACCGCCCGGTGTTGGCAAAACGACGATCGCGAGATTGATCGCGGTTCAGGCGGGATTGCATTTCACCCAGTTATCGGCCGTGTTTTCGGGGGTGGCGGACCTGAAGAAGGCCTTCGACGACGCCGCACGCCGCCGCCGGACGGGCGAGGGCACCTTGCTGTTCGTCGATGAAATCCACCGCTTCAATCGCGCGCAGCAAGACGGTTTTCTGCCAGTCGTGGAAGAGGGCACCATCGTCCTGATCGGCGCCACCACTGAAAACCCGTCCTTCGCGCTGAACGGCGCGTTGCTGTCGCGCTGCCAGGTGCTGGTGCTGCGCCGTCTGGACGACCCTGCGCTCGATCTGTTGCTGTCGCGCGCCGAAGCCGAACTTGGCCGCGCGTTGCCGGTGAACCTGGAGGCCCGAACCGCCCTGCGCGCGATGGCCGATGGCGATGGGCGCTATTTGCTGAACATGGCCGAGCAGATCGCCGCGCTGCCCGAGGCCACGCCACCCATGGACCCCGGCGAATTATCGACCTTGCTGGCACGGCGCGCCGCGCTGTACGACAAGGATCGCGAGGAACACTACAACCTTATCTCCGCGCTGCATAAATCGCTGCGCGGGTCCGATCCCAACGCCGCGCTGTATTGGTTCGCCCGTATGCTGACCGGCGGCGAAGACCCACGCTATATCGCCCGCCGCCTGGTGCGCTTTGCCGCCGAGGACATCGGCATGGCGGACCCCCACGCGCTGGCCCAGGCGCTCGCGGGTTGGGAAACTTACGAACGTCTTGGCAGCCCGGAAGGCGAACTCGCGCTTGCGCAGGTGGTAATTTATCTGGGTACCGCGCCGAAATCGAATGCCATCTATAAAGCATACGGCGCCGCTCGCGCCGCGGCGAAAGCGACCGGTAGTCTGATGCCGCCCGCCCATATTCTCAACGCGCCCACGAAACTGATGAAAAGCCTTGGCTACGGCGCCGGATACGAATACGACCACGGCACCGAAGACGCGTTCTCTGGCCAGAATTACTTTCCCGACGGGATGAATCGCGAAGAATTCTACCGTCCTAAAGATCGCGGCTTCGAACGCGAAATCGGCAAACGCCTGGACTACTGGACCAAACTACGCCAGGACCGGATGGGCCGGTGACGCCCGGGTGGAGAGGGCGGTGTCTGGGGAGACGCCGGAGCTTCGCCCCGGACCCCACGAGGGCTTTGCCCCTCGACCCCACCAGGGCCTCGGCCCCTGGACCGCGATCGGTTGGGGACATGAGAAGGGGGGCCTACTCGGGCGTTGCAACGTCTCGGATGGCCCCCCTTCTCATATCCCCAATAAATGGGTTCCAAGGCCCAGCCTTGGCGGGTTCGAAGGGCAAAGCCCTCGTGGGGTCTGGGGCAAAGCCCCGGGGTCTCCCCAGGCACCGGCCCTCTCCACCCGGGGTCTCGACACGCCGTCCCGGCGTTGTATGACCCGCGTTTCGTCCGGCACCGGCATGGTGGCGTTGTTTTTACCGCGAGGCCTGACATGACCATTTCGATACAGACTGTTTCGGACGACGAGGCGGAGATCAGGTTGGATCGCTGGTTCCGCCGCCATTTTCCGGGCTTGCAGCAGAGCGTCATTCAGAAGCTGTGCCGCACTGGCCAGGTGCGTGTCGATGGCAAGCGGGTGGAGACCTCCGCGCGTCTGTCGCCGGGCCAGTCGGTACGCGTTCCGCCGATGCCCAAAGCCCCGGCGCCGAAGCCGGTTGTTCAGGCGACGCCGGCATCGATTCAGGCCATTCGCGCGATGATCGTGTACGAGGACGAGCATTTGTTCGTCCTCAACAAGCCCTACGGTCTGCCGGTTCAGGGCGGGCCCGGCATCGCGCGTCATATCGATGGAATGCTGGAGGGTCTGCGGATTGAAGGCGGCGACCGGCCGCGGCTGGTCCACCGGCTGGACCGCGATACCACGGGGGTGCTGCTGATCGCGCGCACGCCGGGTGTTGCCGCGAAGCTCGCCGCCGCGTTCCGCGGACGCGACATGGACAAGATTTATTGGGCCGTCGTTGTCGGACGCCCGGTGCCGGTGGAAGGCGAGATCGACCTGCCGCTGAAACGCGTCGGCGGCGGGCAGGGCGAGCGCACGGCGCCCGCCGAGCGCGACGACGAAACAGGCGCCCGCGCGATCACCGAGTTTCGCACGCTGGATCACGCGGCGCAGAAATTCTCCTGGCTGGAGCTGAAACCGCGTACCGGGCGCACGCACCAATTGCGCGTTCACTGCGTCGCCATACGCGCCCCCATTCTGGGCGATGAGAAATACGCTCGCCCCGATCAGAACAACGCATTTGCCGCGACCGTGACCGGGCTGTCGGAACAGATGCACCTGCACGCGCGCGCGCTGACCCTGCCGCATCCGGCGGGCGGCATGTTACGCGTCGAGGCCGAGTTACCGCCGCACATGGCCGAGACATTCCAGACCCTCGGCTTTTCCGCGCCCCCGGCGTCCCGGCCAAGGCGCGAAGGCCGGTAACGCATGAGAGACTCGCAAGGTAGCGGCGCCGGACGCGCCCTCGCGCTCGCGCTGATCGTGATCGTCGTCGCGCTTGGCGGTCTGGGGTGGTTCATTTCCGCGCAGTTGGACCCGGAGCGGCTGAAACCGCGTTTGGTCGCGGCGGTCCGGCAGGCGACCGGGCGGACCATGACGATTTCCGGGGCGGTCGGGATCAAGCTCTCGGCGGTGCCCACGATTGTGCTGGACGACGTGACTCTGTCCAATCCCCCGGGCTTCTCGCGACCGGACATGATGAAGGTCGCCAGAGTGGAGCTGAGCCTGGCGATCGCGCCGCTGTTCGACCGGCGGGTGGAGATTGGCCGGATTGTCTTGCTCCGGCCCGACATCCAGTTCGAAACCCTTGGCGGCGGCCATGGCAACTGGGTCGTACAGCGGGAGCCAGCCGCGGGCGGCGAGGCCGCGGGTGGCAGTGGGACCGGGCCTGACGGTGGCACCGGACGTGAAGCTGGGTCCGGCGGCACCGGACGTGAAGCTGGGTCCGGTGGCACCGGACGTGAAGCTGGGTCCGGCGGCACCGGACGGGGGGACCGGTACGCCGTCTCGGTGGAGGATCTGCGGGTCGAGGACGGACGGATATCCTGGCGCGACCAGGCGGCGGGCCGGACGATGGTGGCGGTTGTCCCTTCGATGACGTTGAACGCACCGGACGCGGCGCCGATGACCGCGCGCGGGATCGTCGTCCTCGATGGCCGTCAGGTCGCGTTCGATCTTCAAACCGGAGCCGCCAGTCAATTGCGCACCGCCAGCGAGGCCGAGCCATGGCCGGTGCGGTTCCATCTGGCCGCCGACGGTGCGTCGGCAGTCCTGGAAGGACGAATTGCCCGCCCGTTGGAGGGACGGGGTTACGTCTTCGCCATCGACGTGGCGGTGCCGGAAGCCGCCATGCTCTCGGCGCTGTTCCCCGGCGTTCCGTTGGCGGCGATGAAACAAGCATCCGCACATGCGGAAATCGCCGATGGCGGCGCCCGCGCGCCCGCGATTCCGGTGCTGCGAATCAATATTGGCGCCGTGGATGTCTCGGGGACCGGGATCGGAACCTGGTCCGTTCCGGGCCCCGCCAACACCGCGGCTGGCGCGCGGCTGGAAAACGTGACGCTGACCGCGCGTGGCGATTCGCCGCTGAAACTCTCCGCGCGTTTGGCCATGCCAGGGATGGATGCCGGCCTGTCCGGCACGGTGGGCGATCTTGCCTGGCTCGCCAAGGGCGCGTCCGGGCCGCTGGATATCGATCTGGAGGGGAATGTTTCCTCGGCCCGGATCAATCTGAAGGGGCGGATCGAGGCGCCGTTGCGGCGTCAGGGGTATGGCCTCGATTTGATCGTGGACATCCCGAACCCTGCGCTGCTGGTGGACAATGCGCCTCAGGGCCTGAAAGCCATTGAACTTCGTACCCGCATAACCGACGTCCCTGGTCCTGTCGCGTTTCAGGTCAATTCCAGCGCCGGCGATCTGACGGGCGAGGTGGATGTGTCACTGCGGCCGCGTTTGTCGATTTCCGGACACGTGGAATCGAAGCGGCTGGACGTCGATGTCTTGCGTGCCCCGGCCGTTTCTGCCCCGGCCGTTTCCGCCCCGGTCGTGGGCGGCGTGTCGCCGGGTGCGACCAGCCCGGCACCGGGCGCCGGGACAGCTTCGCCGGGCGCCGCTCCGGCCCGGCCGGCGAAGGCCGAAACGGTGTTTTCAGCGACGCC
>JAYWAX010000390.1:0-12682 GCA_043782125.1 Acetobacteraceae bacterium
TACGGCAATCCCGTGAAATACGAATTCAATCAGGCCAAAGCCCGCGCATTGCTGAAAGAGGCCAACTGCGTCCCCTGCAAAATCACCCTGGCCATCTCCACCTCCGGCTCTGGCCAAATGCAGCCGCTGCCGATGAATGAGCTGGTCAAATCGCAACTGGAAGAAGTCGGCTTTCAGGTCGAACTGAAAGTCATGGACTGGAACTCGCTGATCGAAATCGGCCGCTCCGGCGTCAACAAATACCCGGAAATCGACGGTTATAACGGCTCCCGCGCGCTGCTGGACCCCGTCTCCGCCCTGATCAAGCCGGTCTGGAAATTCCACTGGTCGCCCGCGGGCAGCAACTGGGGCCATTTCTTCGATCAGGAGATCGAGGACCTCGTCGGCCAGGTCCTGCTTGAATTCGACGGCCCAAAACGCCTCGCCATGCTGACCAAACTGCATGAACTGGAAAACGATCGCGCCGTGATGATCTGGGTGGTCCACGATCTGAACCCTCGCGCGCTGTCGCCGAAACTCTCGGGATTCGTGCAGGCCCGCAACTGGTTCCAGGACCTTACGCCCATCGTGGTGAAGCCATGATCGCCTATATCCTCCGGCGTATTCTGTATGCCATCCCCATCGCCTTCGGCGTCAGCGTGGTCTGCTTCTCCCTGGTCTATCTCGCCCCCGGCGATCCGTTGCAGACAATCCTGCCCTCGGACGCCTCCGCCGAGACGATCGCGCTGGTCAAAGCCGCCTACGGGTTCGACAAACCCCTGCCCATCCAGTTCCTGAAATGGCTGGGCCGCGTCCTGACCGGGGATTTCGGCGAGTCGATCGCAACGCGCCGGCCAGTGATCCTGGAAGTCACCGGCGCCCTTCGTAACACCGCGACCCTGACCATGTTCGCCATCCCGATCTCCTTCTCGATCGGATACATCATGGGCGTCGCCGCCGGCTGCTTCCCCGGCCGGGCGCTCGACCGGATCATGACCGGCACCGCCGTCTTCGGCGTCAGCCTGCCCAACTACTGGTTCGGCATCGTCCTGGTCATCGTCTTCGCCGTCGAGTTCATGGTCCTGCCCGCGACCGGCATGGGCGCCAGCGGGTCCGCCGACTTCCACGTCTATCACTGGGCGGACGCCCGCTATCTGATCCTGCCAGTCGTTACATTGTCCATGGTTCCGATCGGAGTCATCGCCCGCACCACCCGCGCCGCCGTGGCCGAAGTCTTCAATCAGGATTTCGCCACCACGCTGCGCGCCAAAGGCCTGAACGAGTTCGCCGTCGTCCGCCACGTCCTGAAAAACGCGATGCCGCAGGTGCTCGCCGTCATGGGTCTGCAATTCGGTTACCTGATGGGCGGGTCGATCCTGGTCGAAACCGTGTTCACCTGGCCCGGCAGCGGCTTCCTGCTCAGCAAGGCCATCATCAATCGCGACGTGCCCGTGCTGCAAGGAACCATCCTGTTCCTGGCGATGATCTTCGTCACCCTCAACCTGCTGGTCGATCTGCTGCAATCGCTGATCGATCCGCGCATCCGCAGGGCCTGACATCATGTCACACACCGCCACCTCCGCGCCCCCCGCCACGATGTTCGAGGAACAGGCCGCGCCGGTTCAAAAAATCCGTGGCTATTGGGGCAGCGTCGGCTACCGCCTGCGCCACGACAAAACGACGATGGTCTTCGGCGTCATTCTCCTGCTGATCGTGCTCGCCGCGATCTTCGCGCCGCTGCTGGCGCCGTTCGATCCTTATAAGGAAGGCGTCGCTGGCCGCCTGAAACCCTTCGGTTGGAAATCCCACCCTCTGGGCACCGACGAGCTTGGCCGCGATCTGCTGTCCCGCATCCTCTACGGCGGCCGTATCTCGTTGCTCATGGGCGTCATTCCCGTCTGCATCGCCACCCTGGCCGGTGGCACACTGGGCGTCATCGCCGGCTTCGCGGACAAACGAGTCAACACCGTCATCATGCGCACCATGGACGTGTTTTACGCTTTTCCTTCCGTGCTGCTGGCGGTCGCGATCTCCGGCGCCATGGGCGGCGGCATCGGCAACGGCATGATCGCGCTGTCAATGGTCTTCACCCCCGCCATGTGCCGCGTCGCCGAGACCGCGACAACCCAGATCAAAAATCTGGATTTTGTGGAAGCCGCCCGCGCCACCGGTGCGAATACCTTCACCATCATGCGCTTCCATATTCTGGGAAACGTTCTGGGGCCGGTCTTCATCTACGCCTCCAGCCTCGTCAGCGTCGGCATTTTGCTCGCGTCCGGCCTGTCTTTCCTCGGTTTGGGTGTGAAACCCCCGATTGCCGATTGGGGCCTGATGCTCAGCACGCTGCGGCAGTCGATCTACGTCAATCCGATCATTTGCGCCCTGCCTGGCGCGGCGATCTTCGTCACCTCCATCAGCTTCAATCTGGTCAGCGACGGCGTACGCTCGGCCATGGATGTCCGGATGTAATGACATGAACTCGATATCCCCCTCGCCACACGCCGGCGCAAACCCGCGCGATCGCGGCGGCCCGGCACAACCGATGATGATCGCGCGGGACCTGAAAAAGCACTTCCCGGTCAAATCGGGTCCAACGGGCGCCGTTGTCCGCGCCGTCGATGGCGTGTCGTTCACCCTCTTCAAAGGCGAAACCCTGGGAGTCGTCGGCGAAAGCGGCTGCGGCAAATCCACCCTGGCGCGCCTGCTGCTGCATTTGATCCCACCCGATGGCGGCGAACTCGTCTTCGACGGCGACGCCGTCGGCGCGCCCAGAGGAATCACCGTCAACGCCCTGCGCCGCGAAGTCCAAATGGTCTTCCAGGACAGTTATTCGTCGCTCAACCCCCGCATGCCCGTCCGCGATTCCGTCGCGTTCGGCCCCTACGTCCACGGCAAACCCCGCGCCGATGCCCGCGAGGCCGCCCGCGACATGTTGCGAAAAGTCGGCCTCAACCCGGATCTGTTCGGCCAGCGCTATCCGCACGAACTCTCCGGTGGCCAGAAACAACGCGTGAACATCGCCCGCGCTTTGGCCATCGAACCGCGCATGGTCATCCTGGACGAGGCCGTCTCCGCCTTGGACAAATCGGTCGAGGCGCAGGTTCTCAACCTGCTGCGCGCCCTGAAAGTCAATTTCAATCTCACGTATCTGTTCATCAGTCACGACCTGAACGTCGTGCGTTACATCAGCGATCGCGTGCTGGTGATGTATCTCGGCTCGGTCGTCGAACTCGGTCCCGTGGACGAAATCTTCAACCGCCCGAAACATCCTTACACCACGGCGCTACTTGGCTCCCGCCCGTCGATGGACCCATCCCGGCGGATCGAGGAACCGCCGCTCGCGGGCGATCCCCCCAGCCCGATCGACCCGCCCTCGGGCTGCCGGTTCCGCACGCGATGCCAGTTCGCCGAAGCCATTTGCGCCGCCAAGGTGCCGGTGCTCGGAGACTGGCTTGATCGCGGATCGCACGTCGCCGCCTGCCATATCCAGGTGCCGGACTCCGGACATTCGCGCGCGGAAGGACTCGCCACATGACGAACCTCGTCGAAGTCGAAGACCTCACCGTCCGTTTCGTCACCCGCGAATCGACGGTACACGCCGTTAACGGCGTCAGCTTCTCCGTCCGCCCCGGCGAGGTGCTGTGCATCCTCGGTGAATCGGGGTCCGGCAAAAGTGTCACGTTACGAGCATTAATGCGCCTGCTGCCGGAGCGGCGCGCCCAGATCGGCGGTTCCATGAAAGTGGATGGCCAGGACGTGTTGTCGCTGGACGCCGCCGGTCTGCGGCGTCTGCGCGGTGGCATCGTGTCGATGATCTTCCAGGAACCGATGACCGCGCTGGACCCCGTTTATACGATCGGCGCGCAAATCGTGGAAACCATCGTCAGACACAAGGGACTGTCCCGCCGAGAAGCCCGTGCGAAAGCCTTGGAACTGCTCGAACTGGTGAAAATCCCCTCCGCCGCCCGCCGCCTGGATAATTACCCGCACGAGCTTTCCGGCGGCCTGCGCCAGCGTGCCATGATCGCGATGGCCCTGTCCTGCGGCCCCCGCCTCCTGCTGGCCGACGAGCCCACGACCGCGCTCGACGCGACCGTCCAGATCCAGGTCTTGATCCTGCTGCGCCGTCTCCAAAAGGATTTCGGCATGGGGACCATTTTCGTCACCCACGACCTGGGTGTCGCCAGCGAAATCGCCGACCGCATCGCCGTGATGTACGCGGGCCGCATCGTCGAGGAAGGACCGGTCGCCGACGTCCTGGCCACTCCGCTGCATCCCTACACAAAAGGCCTCCTCGCCTCGACCGTGCACGGGCAGAGCCGCGACCAGGACATCGATGCGATTCCCGGCAGCCCGCCCGACCTCCGCATCGCCCCCACCGGCTGCGCCTTCGCGCCGAGATGCGCGGGGGCGGAGGCGCGGTGCCGCGCCGGGATCCCCGAGGAACGGCGGCCCATGCCGGGACGCATGGCGCGTTGCGTGAAAGTCGAGGAACGCGTCCCCGCGTTCATCTGAAGCAACGCGCGCCCGCGATTATATGAAGAAAGGAAGCTCCCGATGCGCCTCCCAACACTCGCGTTACTGCTCGCCGCGGCCATGCCAGCCCAGGCCGAGACTGTTCTGACCGTCGCGATGACGGCGGGCGATATCCCGATCACCACCGGCATTCCGGATCAAGGCAGCGAGGGCGTCCGCTTCGTCGGGTATTCCATCTACGACGCGCTCGTGCTGTTCGATCTGTCGAGTTCCGACAAGGCGGCAGAGTTGCGGCCTGGGCTGGCAACGTCCTGGTCTATCGATCCGGAAAACCCGAAGCGCTGGGTGTTCAAATTGCGCCATGACGTGAAGTGGCATGACGGGTGCCCCTTCGTCGCGAACGATATCGTTTGGAATTTTAAGCGCATCATGGACAAAACGGCGCCCCAGTTCGACCCGTTGCAGTTCGCTCTGGGCCGCACTTACGCGGGCAATGTGGCGGCGGTCGAAGCGATCGACAGCCACGCCGTGGCGATCGTCATGGACCGGCCGCACGCGCTGTTTCCCGGCCTGCTGCCGCAGATCATGATGATCAGCCCATGCAACGCGGAAACGCTGAAATACGATCGCGACGCGCTGATGTTCCACCCCTCCGGCACCGGTCCCTACCGGGTCCAGAGGCTGGTCGCGCACGAACGTCTGGAACTACTGCGGAACGCCGAGTATTGGGACAAGGGCCGGGTGCCCAGGCACGACAAGCTGGTATTGCTGCCGATGCCCGAGGCCTCCACCCGTGCCGCCGCGCTCCTGTCCGGCCAGGTCAATTTCATCGAGGCGCCGGACCCCGACGCCATCCCGCGCCTGAAATCCTCGGGGATGAACGTCATCGTCAATTCCTACCCGCACAACTGGGCTTACCAGTTGAATTTTGTCAGTGGCCCGTTCACCGACATTCGCGTCCGCCGCGCCGCCAACCACGCCATCAACCGTCCCGACGTGGTCGAGCTTCTGGGCGGCACCGCCATGGCCGGGTTCAGCACCGCGCCGCCGGGCATGCCCTATTATGGCAATCCCGTGAAATACGAATTCGATCCGAAAAAGGCGACGGCGCTGTTGAAGGAAGCCGGTTGCTACCCTTGCAAAGTCAGTTTTGCGATCTCCACCTCCGGCTCCGGTCAGATGCACCCGCTGCCGATGAACGAACTGGTGAAGGCGCAGTTGGAAGCCGTTGGGTTCGAGGTCGCGTTGGCTTCGATGGACTGGAACGCGCTGCTGAACGTTTCGCGGGGCGGCGTGGACAAATTCCCCGGTTATTCGGGCGTGAATATCAGCCGCAACCTGGTCGATCCCTTCAACGGCCTGGTCCGCCATGTCTGGACCGGCCAATGGGCACCCGTGGGCGGCAACTGGGGACATTTCCAGGCGCCGGAAACCGAGACCCTGATCGGCGCGATCTTCTCCGAGTTCGATGACACAAAGCGGATGGCGCTGCTGACGAAACTGCACGAAACCATGAACGAGCAGGCCATGATGATCTGGGTCGCGCACGACCTGAACCCGCGGGCCCTGTCGCCAAAACTGAAAGGGTTCGTGCAGGCGAAAAGCTGGTTTCAGGATCTGACGCCGATCGTCGTGACCCCATGACGGGCGAGCGCCTTCCCGCGCTGAATACCCGGCCTTTCCACCGTTCGATGTAACCACGCGGCGGCGGCGATGGGCAATAACACCGCCCCCGGCACCCACAACGCCGAGAATACCCATCCGTCGCCGTCAACCCACCTGGCCAACGCCACGCCAAGAGCTTTCTGAATGGGCTCGTTTGCCAGGTAAATCGGGTACGAAATGGCGCCCAGATACTGGACCCACCGTGCCCGCAAGGGCGCCGCCACGAACTTCAACATATCCGGCCGGGTCTGGGCCGCGAGGCAGGCGGTCCAGACCAGTGGCGGCAACAATTTCCCGCCGCCGCCCCGTATCAGGCACAACGCCAGGACAGCCATGAGAACGGCCGCGAACAGCATGATCCCACCGTCGATCGTGCGATCCTGGCCCTCGCCCCTCGCGCCGCCACAGACCGGCTCGCCCTCCTGCGCGTCAAGATAAGACGCGCCGAGAGATCGCTTTGGCGCGACGGCCGTTCGTACATCGTCACGGTCCGGCTCGACCAAGCGCGGGCCGGGATAAGACCCTCCGACAGATCGTTTTGGCGCGACGTCTGTTCGTAGATCGTCATGGCCCGGCTCGACCGGGCCATCGGGTGCGGCACACCCTCGCGACGGTACGCTCGCCGCCGGACGGATGGCCAATCCTTCGCGAAAGGAGCCCGCCTGGCCGCATCCGATGGCCCGGCCGGCCCGTGCCATGACAAGAATGGAACGGCCGAGCCCCGTCAGGCTGGCGCCGGTGCGCGAAAACCGTGCCGAAACATCGCGCGTTCGAAAGACTCCCAACCCCGCGCTGGCCACCCCCAACGCGAAGTAATGCGCTTTGTTCGGCAAAAACGCCCGGCTGAACCGCCAGGTGTCAGGCGCCATGACATCCCAGGCCAGACCGGCGGCCGCCATCGCCAGCAGTGCCGCCGCCATACCGCCAATTCCCGGCCGCGCCCGCCCCCACAGCAGCGCCAGGACATAAAACTGCCATTCGGTCGAAAGACTCCAGGCCGCGCCCAGAAAGCTGACCCAAACATCTGGCAGCGCGCCCGCGGGAAACAATCCATGCGTCATCGTCAGATGCGCGGCGATTTCCACGCCCCAATACGCGGGCCACCCGTGCGACCAAATATCCCGCGCCGCGCTGTCCGGCCCGATCCAGGGCATCGCCACGAACGACACCGGCAGCGCCTGGACCGCCACACCCGCGGCCAGCATCGCCAGGTAGACCGGAAATATCCGCGCCGCGCGCGCGATCAGAAACGGCCGCGCCGCGTAACCGCAGCCCTCCAGCGACCGGACAATCACCATCCCGCTGAGGATGAAAAACACATCGACCGCCGCGCCGCCATGCGACAGCGGCCGCAGAACCCAGGACGGCAGAGCGGAAAACGGCGCCATGTGGCCCACCAGAACGTAGACCGCCAGGACGCCACGCAGCCCATCCAGACATTCCAGACGCTTCATGGCGCCAATGTCTCACGCACGCGTTAACAAACCGCCAAGAAGGAGGTTACCGTTCCTCCGCCATCGGTTCGAACAACGCCGCCGCATGGCTCACCGCGTTCTCGACCAAAAACTGAGCGACTGCCACGTCGCTTTCCCGCGGATCCGCCGCTGGGCAGCGCCCCCGGATCGCCACGATCTGATCCGGCGTCACCGGCGCCCGCGCCGCGCGATGGGCCGAGACTGCGGCCAACATGTCCCACCGCCCCAAGGCCAGCGCGGCCAATTGCCGGCGCAGCGAGTCCTCGCCGAGACTGGTGCAAATCTGCGGCATGACACCCAGACTCTGGATCGGCCACCCGCGCGGCGCGAGCAGTCGGCTCCAGGTCAGAAACAACTCCCCGCCGTCGGGCAGGGGATCGATGGTCTGAACAACACCCTTCCCGAAGGTCGAGCTGCCGATGACAATCGCCCGCCCGCGATCCGCCAGCGCCGCCGCCAGGACTTCCGCCGCGCTGGCGGTGCCGCCGTCCACCAGCACCGCCATCGGCACGCCCTTGGCCAATTCGGTTTTGTCGGACAGCCAGATGCGATTGGTTTCCGGCGCGCGCCCGGACGAGCGCACCACCACCCCCGCCGGCAGGAAAATATCCGCCGCGGCGACGGCGACCCGCAGCAACCCGCCGCGATTGCCGCGCAAATCGAGCACGATCCCCTTCAACGGACGGCCCGTCCGCAGATTATCGAACACAACCTGCGCCACATGCTGGTCCGTGGTTTGGCTGAACCCGGTGATCTGCACGATCAGCACGTCCCCGGAACGGCGCGGAAACACCGTTTCTGGCGGAATCATCACCCGCGTCAACGTCGCGCCGCGGGATGACCCGTCGCGCCCGCGCCAGCCGATCCGCAGCTCCGTCCCCTCGGGACCGGCCAACATCGTTTCGACGGTCTTCGGATCGCGCCCCAGGGCTGTGTGTCCGTCCACCCATTGGATCGTATCGCCCGGCGAAATCCCCGCCTGCGCGCCCGGACTGCCGATCACCACATCCCGCACGACCGTGTTCGCGCCGCGACGCACCAGCGTCACCCCGACACCGGCATGGCCCGCGCGGCGGTCGCGATCGCCCACCGCTTCAAGCGGCGGGATATACCGGGAATACGGATCGAGATGGGCGAGCATTTCGTCGAACAAAATCTTCGTGACCGCCGGTTGTCCGAGTTGGCGCATGGCCGGCGAAACGGCGAAGCCTGCCATCGTCAGGCTCGCCGCGACCTGAGCCCAGGCGGCGGGATCGGCGCCAGGGGAAGTGGAGGGGGAGGAACCAGGGACTGGCGCGAGGACGTCGATGACGGCGCGGCCACGGGCCAGCAGCAAAACCCTCTTGTCGCGGACAACCACGTTCAGCGCCGGATCGATCGCTGTCAGCCCGCCCAGACCCCACAGCGCGAGTTGCGCAGCCGACACCGTTTCCAACGCGCGCGGCACCGTGAACTCAATGGCTTCCGCCTGCACCTTGGACAACAATTCCGCGTCGAACCCGCCAACCCCCGCGGCCAGGCCCCCGGCGGCCTGGCCCACCGCTGCCTGGCCACACGCGTTCCCCGCCAGGCAAACACACAGCAGAAGAACCAGAACCCGGATCACCGGCGGCGCGGCCGTGTCCCCGGCTGCTCCCCGCGCGGAAGGCGGAACACCAGCCCCCCCGTGACCGGATTCGCCTCGGCGAGCCAGACATCGACGGTCTGCGACAGCCGGAACACCGTGTGGGAATGGCGTCCGGTCAGGGTCTGTTCCATCTCGTCATGATGCCAATAATCGTCCGGAAGCGCGGTCATCGGGACGATTCCCGTGGCGCCACTCTCCGCGACAGTAACGAACAGCCCGAAACGCGTCACGCCCGAAATACGCGCGGCGAACCGCGCCCCGATCTTATCAGCCATGAATGCCGCGAGGTACCGGTCCACCGCGTCCCGCTCCGCCAGCGCCGCCCGGCGTTCCGTGGCAGTGATATGCGTCGCCGCATCCTCGAACCGCGCCGGTTCCCCGTCGCCCAGACCGCCAAGCCCGAGCTTCAGGCCAGAGATCAACGCGCGGTGGACCAGTAAATCGGCATAGCGCCGGATCGGGCTGGTGAAATGCGCGTATCGCGTCAGCGCGAGACCGAAATGCCCGATATTGTCGGGGTGATAGGACGCCTGCGACTGGCTGCGCAGCATCACCTCGTTCACCACCTGCGCATCCGGCTTGCCCGCCACGCTTCGCAACACACGATCCAGATCGCGCGGGTGCACCTGGTCCCCAGGCGGCAACGAAATCCCCAACCCGTGCAGAAAGCCGCGGAGATTGGCAAGCTTTTCGTCGGTCGGCGGCGGATGGACCCGATACATGCAAGGTTTGACCAGCCGCTCCAGCTCCTCCGCCGCCGCGACATTGGCCAGGACCATGAACTCCTCGATCAGCCGGTGACTGTCCAGTCGCGGCCTTGGCAGGACCGCCAACACCTCCCCCTCGGGACTGAGCGCGACTTTCCGTTCCGGCAGATCGAGGTCCAGCGTGCCGCGGGCAATGCGCGCCGCGAGTAACGAACGGAACGCGTCGTAAAGCGGGCGCGCGTCGATCGGCAAATCGGCATCCGTGTCGATGGCGGTCTGCACCTGTTCGTAGGTCAGCCGCGCGGCGCTGCGCATCAGCCCCCGGCCGAAGCGATGCCCGGTCTTGCGGCCGTCGCGGCCAACCCGCATTTCGACAAACAGGCAGCCCCGGTCCTCGTTGGGGCGCAGGCTGCACCAGCCGTTGGACAATTCCTCCGGCAGCATCGGCACGACGCGATCCGGGAAATAAACACTGTTGCCCCTGGTGCGCGCGGCGTTGTCCAGCGCGGAGCCGGGCCGCACATACCAGGCGACATCCGCGATCGCGACGATCAGCCGGAATCCCGCGCCGTCGGCCTCCGCGTAAACCGCGTCGTCGAAGTCCCGCGCGTCCTCCCCGTCGATCGTGATCAGCGGAATGTGCCGGATGTCCTCGCGCCGCGTCGGACGAGCGGCCCGCGCCCGCCGCGCCTCTTCCAGCGCATCTTCGGGGAAGGCAACGGGGATGTCGTGCGTGTGGATCGCGATCAGGCTGACGCTGCGCGCGTCGCCCATGCGCCCCAGGCGTTCGATGACACGGGCGGGTTTCAGGCCAAGGCGGCTGTGCGGCAACGGTTCCGCCAGCACCAGCTCGTCGTTCGCCGCGCCCCCGTCCTCCCCGCGCGGCACCGTCCACTCCGCCTTGGCGCGCCGGTCCGTGGGGACGATGCGGCCATCCGGATGGCCGGGCCGGAACACCCCGAGAATGCGCGATGGTCCCTGCCCGAGCCGGTGGACCGTGCGCCCTTGATACTGGCCGGGACCCGTGGGTTTCAGCCGCGCGAGCACCCGGTCCCCCGGCGCCAGGGCGGGCTGACCCGGCTTTTCCGCGAGCATGCGCACGATCGGCGGCCGCCCATCCGCCTGATCCCAGGTCTCCGGCCGTCCCACCGGATCGCCATCGAAGTCCGTGCCAGTGATCAGGACCATCGCCGTGTTCGGCAATGCCCCGCGCGGCTCGCGAAACCGGCTGCCCTTGCCAGACTTATGCGCGGGACGGCCATGCCGTTTAAAGTTCTTCGCCACTGATTCGCCGATCGGAATGCCCAGAACGATCATGCCGGAGCGCCTTGGCCGAGACCAGGCAAATTCCGGAGACACGGCGTTTGGGCGAGCGTTGGAGCTTTGGCCGCAGCGCCTTCTCCCCCGGGCGCCATCCCCCGGCTTGCCTGATCCTTCGCAATCGCCTAGTTCCGCCGCGCGATGGGGCATCCCTACCGGTGGCAACCGGGCGCCGCCGGCATCGCCAACATGGGAGCGACACGACATGACCCAGACTTCTGGCCTGATTTCCAGTGGACGGCGCCGTTTGCTGACCGCCACCGCCGCCATGGGCGGGCTGCAACTCGCCAGCCCCTTCATCGTCAAAGCCCTTGGCGACACGCCCGTGAAGATCGGCATGGTCGATCCCATCACCGGCAGCCTTTCCGCGCTGGCCGTGACCGAGGTCGAGGGCGCCAAATGGACCGTCGATCAGATCAACAAGAAGGGCGGCATTCTCGGACGCCCTGTGGAACTGTTGATCGAGGACAGCGCCAACGACACCGGCACCGGTGTGCAGAAAACCCGCAAGCTGATCGAGCGCGATAACGTCGATGCCATCATCGGCGACGTAAACTCCGGTATCGCCTACGCGATGATGGGCGTAACCGCCGAAAAGAAAATTCTGCACATTGTCCCCGGCGGCCACACCGATCCGATCACAGGCACCGATTGCAAGTGGAACACGTTCCGAACCTGCAATACGACCGCGATGGACACCTCCGCCATCACCGGCGAGCTGGTGAAGCGCTTCGGCAAGAAGTGGTTCTTCATCACCCCCGACTACGCCTACGGTCAAACCCTGCAAAACAACTTCGTCAAGAAACTGAAGGCGCTTGGCGGCGAGTTCCAGGGCGACATGCTGCCGATCGCGACGTCGGATTTCTCCGCGACGCTGATCAAGGCGAAAGCCTATAAGCCGGACGTGCTGCTGAACAACATGGGCGGCTCGGCGCAGATCAACTGCATGAAGCAGTTCCTGCAATTCGGCATGGGCAAGGACATGGCCCTCGGCGGTGCGTTGTTCGAAATCGAGTCCGTGCGGTCTGTCCCGAAAGAGGCGCAGGCCGGCTGGTGGTGCATGGAATGGTACTGGAACAATCCCAACGTGCCCGCCGTCAAGACGTTCGTCGACGCGATCTCGCCGGTGCTGGGCAAGAAGCCGACGGCGCGGCATTGGATGTCCTATGTTTCCATCCACGCTTTCAAGATGGCGGCCGAGAAAGCCAAGTCGCTGAAGGGTACCGAAATGGCGCATGCCATGTCGGACATGGAACTGCCGCCGGAAGTGTCCCTGATGCCCGGCAAGATCCGCTACCGTGCGGGCGATCACCAACTCATGAGCAACATTCACATCGGCCAGATGCACCCGCCCGAGGGCGATCCCGACAATTTCTTCACCATCTCATCGACCGTGACGGGCGAAGAGGCGGCCGGGTCCGTGGAGTCCACGG
>JAYWAX010000391.1:0-12660 GCA_043782125.1 Acetobacteraceae bacterium
TCCATGCGCGCGGCCGCCCCGGCAAACTCGAAATCATGCCGACCAAGCCGATGGCGACGCAGCGCGATCTGTCGCTCGCCTATTCGCCGGGCGTCGCCGCGCCGGTCAGGGCGATCCACGCCGACCCGTCCACCGCTTACGACTATACGGTGCGCGGCAATATGGTTGCGGTCATCACCAACGGCACCGCGATCCTCGGTTTGGGGAAGTTGGGCGCGCTCGCCGCCAAGCCGGTGATGGAAGGCAAGGCGGTGTTGTTCAAGCGCTTCGCCGATATCGATTCAATCGATCTGGAAATCGACACCGAGGACGCGGACGCCTTCATCAACAGCGTGCGCTATCTCGGCCCTTCGTTCGGCGGCATCAATCTTGAAGATATCAAGGCGCCCGAATGTTTCATCATCGAGGAGCGCTTGCGCGAATTGATGGACATTCCGGTGTTCCACGACGATCAGCACGGCACCGCGATCGTCGCCGCCGCCGGCCTGATTAACGCCTGCCACCTGACGGATCGCGATCTGCGCGCGACGAAACTGGTCGTCAACGGGGCGGGCGCCGCCGCTATCGCCTGCGTGGAACTGTTGAAAGCGATGGGCATGCGGCCCGACCACATAACGCTCTGCGACACCAAGGGCGTGGTCTACCAGGGCCGCACCGAAGGCATGAACCAGTGGAAATCCGGCCATGCGGTGCAAACCAAGGCCCGGACCCTGACCGAGGCGCTGGAAGGCGCCGATGTGGTCTTCGGCCTGTCGGTCAAAGGCGCGGTGACTCAGGACATGGTCCGCCGGATGGCGCCGAAACCGATCATCTTCGCGATGGCCAACCCCGACCCCGAAATCACCCCAGAGGAAGCCCGCACCGCCAGCCCGCACGCGATCATCGCCACCGGGCGCAGCGATTATCCCAACCAGGTCAACAATGTCCTGGGGTTCCCCTACATCTTTCGCGGCGCGCTGGATGTCCGGGCCAGCACCATCAACGAAGCCATGAAGATCGCGGCGGCCGAGGCGCTGGCGCAACTCGCGCGCGAAGACGTGCCGGACGAGGTCCATACCGCGTCCTCTGGCCGGCGGCTGCACTTTGGCCCCGAGTACATCATTCCGAACGCGTTCGATCCGCGCCTGATCACCCGCATCCCACCCGCCGTGGCCCGCGCGGCCATGGATTCAGGCGTCGCGCGCAAGCCGATCCCGGATTTGAACCGCTATGCCCGCGACTTGTCGGGACGGCTGGACCCAACCGCCGGCGCGTTGGACGCCATCATGGAACGCGTGCGCGCCAGCCCGCGCCGGGTGGTCTTCGCGGAGGGCGAGGAGGAGAAAGTCGTGCGGGCCGCCGTCGCTTACCGCGACGCGGGGTATGGCCGACCGATCCTGATCGGGCGCGAGGACCGCGTCCTGGCCACGCTCGCCAGCCTCGGCCTAGGCCGGATCGAAGGCCTCGAAATCCATAACGCCCGGCTGTCGGGTTCCAATCCGAAATATGTCGATTTTCTGTATGGGCGGATGCAGCGTAAAGGCGCCTTGCGGCGGGATTGTCAGCGAATGGTCAATCAGGACCGGAACATATTCGCCGCTTGCATGGTCGCCACCGGCGACGCCGATGCCATGGTCACCGGCCTGACCCGCTCCGCCTCGGTCTGCCTGGAAGCCGTGCAAAACGTCATTGGGCCGGCGCCCGGTCAGATCGCGTTCGGCCTGACGCTGCTGTTGGGCTTGCGCGGGCGGACGATCTTCATCGCCGATTCGCAGGTGCATTTTCGTCCCGACGCGGCGCAGCTCGCCGATATCGCGATCGGAGCTGCCGCCGCCGCGCGGCATTTGGGCCACGAGCCCAGGGTGGCGCTGTTGTCGCATACGACGTTTGGGGATCCGGCGAGCGATCGGGCGCTGCCGATGCGCGACGCGGTGGCGATCCTGGATGCCCGCAAGGTCGATTTCGAATACGACGGCGAAATCAGCCCGGATGTGGCGCTGGAACCCTCGATCCGCGCGCTGTATCCGTTCTGCCGCCTGACCGCGGACGCCAACGTGCTGGTCATGCCCGGCCTGCACTCGGCCCATATCAACGCGCGTTTGATGCATCACCTTGGCGGCGGAACCACGATCGGGCCGCTGCTGATCGGTCTGGACCGGCCGGTGCAGATAGTGCCGATGGATGCGACCGTCAACCAAATCGTCGAGGTCGCGGGGATCGCCGCCTATCAGGCCGTGGCGCGTTAACGCCGTACGCTTCGCGGCGCGCGGGGGCTCATCGCCTCGCCGCGAAGAATGCCTTCAGCAGGTTGGCGCAGTCGGTTTCCCGGACTCCTCCGACGATTTCGGGGCGGTGGTGGCAGGACGCCGCGTCGAACACGCGCGCGCCATGCGTCACGCCGCCGCCCTTGGGGTCGTACGCCCCGAAAATCAGCCGCCTTATCCGGAACAAGCCGATCGCCTGCGCGCACATCGGGCAGGGTTCCAAGGTCGCCACCAGATCGCAATCGGCCAGGCGAGGCGACCCGCGCGCCGCCGCCGCCGCCCGCAAAACCAGCATTTCCGCATGCGCGGACGCGTCGTTGTCCGCTTCCACCCGGTTCCCGGCGCGCGCCAACACCGTTCCGTCCGGGCCAAGCAGGACAGCGCCGACGGGCACCTCGCCCCGCGCGGCGGCGGCGCGGGCTTCGTCCAATGCCAGGTCCATTGCGGGAAACAGGGGTGCTGGAAACATACGCGTGGATGCCTCCGGTTCGGGGCCGGCCCTCATGCTTTCTCTTGCCCGTTCTGGCCTATGAGGTCTAGCAACGCCGCATGAGCAGACGACCCGTAATCGGCGTGACCCTGGATTCCGAGCAACCCGGCGGTTATTCGAAATATCCTTGGTATGCGCTACGCCAAAACTATGCCGAAGCCGTCGCGGCCGCCGGAGGGCTGCCGGTGGCGCTGGCGCACGATGTGGCGCTGGCGGGCGATTACCTGGACCGGATCGACGCGTTGATCGTCACCGGTGGCGCGTTCGATGTCGATCCCTCGCTTTACGGGGACGGTGAACGCCATGCCACGGTGACGCTGAAGGACACCAGAACCGAGGCGGAAATGGCGCTCACGCGTGGCGCTCTGGGGCGGAACCTTCCGGTGCTTGGCATCTGCGGCGGGCAGCAATTGCTGGCGGTCGCGCTTGGCGGGACGCTGATCCAGCATATTCCGGACGCGATCCCCAACGCGCTGGCGCACGAACAACCAAACCCCCGGCACGAGCCGGGACATGCGGTGTCGGTGGTGGCGGACACGTTGTTGCGCCGCATCGTGGGCACGGCGGACATGCGGGTGAACTCCGCCCATCATCAGGCGGTGCGCGATCCGGGCGCCTACGCGATCGTCAATGCCATTGCGCCCGATGGCGTGATCGAGGGCGTCGAGGACAAGCGCTACCGCTTTTGTCTGGGCGTGCAGTGGCATCCGGAATATTTCATCGATCCTGGCGACCGGCGCATTTTCGACGCGCTGATCGCGGCCTGCCGGCCATGAGCGAGACCGGGATTCCGCCCGCCTTTGAACCGCCGGCCTCTGAACCGCCCGCCTTTGAACCGCCGGCCTCTGAACCGCGCGACGCCGAACCGCCTGCCCCTGAATCGCGCGACGCCGAACCGCGCGCCATCGAACCGCGTGGCGATCGGATCGCGAAATACCTGGCCCGCGCGGGCGTCGCCAGCCGCCGCGACGCCGAACGTCTGATCGGCGAGGGCAAGGTCAAGCTCAACAACACTGTCATTACCCATCCCGCGACCTTCGTTGTCCCCGGCGACCTTGTGACCATCGGTGGCAAGCTGGTCGAGGAACCGGATCGCACGCGGCTGTGGCGCTATCACAAGCCCGAGGGGCTGGTCACGACGCATCGCGACCCAGAGGGGCGGCCGACCGTTTTCGACAAGCTGCGTCACCAACTGCCGCGGGTGATCAGCATCGGGCGGCTGGATTTGACCAGCGAGGGGCTGTTGCTGCTCACCAACGATGGCGCTCTGGCCCGGGTGCTGGAATTGCCCACGACCGGGTGGATCAGGCGATATCGCGTGCGCGTGCATGGCGAGGTGGAGCCGAAAGCGCTGGCGGCCCTGGCGCACGGTGTCACGATCGAGGGTGTGCGCTATGCGCCGATCGAGGCGGGTCTGGACGCGAAAAAGGGCGAGAACGCCTGGCTGACGGTCAGTCTTCGCGAAGGCCGCAATCGGGAAATTCGCCGGGTGATGGCACATTTGGGGCTGGAGGTTTCGCGTCTGATCCGAATCGCGTACGGGCCGTTTCAATTGGGCACGCTGGCGCGCGGCGGAATCGAGGAAGTGCCGACCCGTGTGCTGCGCGAGCAATTGCCCAGGGAGCCCGCGCCTGCCGCGAAATCGCCGCGCGGCCCGCGCCGGTCCTGATACGGATGCGGATCGTCGCCGGCGCCTGGAAAGGCCGCGTCCTGACCGCGCCGCAAGGCCTGGAAACGCGTCCGACCGCCGATCGCGTCCGTCAGGCCTTGTTCGACATTCTGCTCCACGCGCCGTGGTCCGGCCGCTCCCTGATCGAGGGCGCCTCGGTCATGGATGTCTTCGCGGGCACCGGCGCTTTGGGATTGGAGGCGTTGTCGCGTGGCGCGGCCCGAGCGGTGTTCGTCGAACGGTCGCGGCCCGCGTTGACGGCGCTGCGGGCGAATATTGCGGCGTGTAAGGCCGGGGATCGGTGCGAGGTGCTGACCATGGACGCGCTCGCGCTGCCGATCGGGCCGCGCGTGGATATCGTGTTTTTGGACCCGCCCTATGGGCAGGGGCTTGTCCCGAAGGCGCTGACCCGGCTGCGTGCGACCGGCCGAATTGCCAAGGGGACTCTGATCGTCGCGGAGACCGGCCGGGACGAGCCGGCACCCGAAGACAATCCGCTGGCCGAACGGGCGCATGGGGCCGCGCGGGTGACGATCTGGCGCGCGACGTGACGGCGCTGCCCGCCTTACTTCCCAATACAGAACTGCCGGAAAATCGAGTCCAAAATCTCCTCGACCCCAATCTGACCGGTGATCGAGCCCAGGGCGCGCAAGGCCAGTCGCATCGCTTCCCCGCGCAATTCGGGCGCGATTGTGTTCTCAGCCTCCGCCAGCCAGTGCGCGGCGGTTTGTAACGCGGCGCGGTGGCGCGCGCGGGTCAGCGGCGGCGGGCCGCCGGATTGGGTTAAAGCTGCGGCCCGCTCTGCGAGGCGCGCGCGCAACAGCTCCAACCCCGCGCCGGATAAGGCGCTGACCGGAATGACCTCGGGACGTTGGTCTGCGTGCAAATCGCACTTGTTCGCGACGATCAAACCGGCCGGGTGTTTTTCGATCGGCGCGCCGGACTCGATCACCGTCACCACCAGATCGGCGGCTTCGGCGCGCGCCCGCGCGCGCCGCACCCCTTCGGCCTCGATCGGATCGCCGGTTTCTCGCAATCCCGCGGTATCGACGATGGTCACCGGCACGCCGCCGAAAACCACGCGGGTTTCGATCGCGTCGCGCGTTGTGCCCGGTGTGGCCGAAACGATCGACACGTCGCGTTCCGCCAGCGCGTTGATAAGGGACGATTTTCCGACATTTGGCGCGCCGCAGATCGCGAAGAACAAACCCTCGCGCAGTTTTTCCCCGCGGTGCCCGTCGTTCAGATGCGTGCCGATCTCAACCCGCAACGAACTGACGGCGGCAAGTAAATTCGCTTCCACCTCCGGCGGCAGGTCCTCGTCCGGAAAGTCGATCAACGCTTCCTGCCGCGACAGCGCCAGACGCAGCCGGCCCGACCAATCGCGATACAAATCGCCAAGCGCGCCATCGAGTTGCCGCAGCGCCTGACGCCGCTGCGCGTCCGTTTCGGCGGCGACCAGATCGAGCACCGCCTCCGCCGCCACAAGGTCCAGCTTGCCGTTCAAGAAAGCTCGGCGCGTGAATTCGCCCGGTTCGGCGTGACGCAAGCCCGCCGCCGCCAAGGCCCCCGCGACGGCAGCGATGACGGCGGGACCGGCATGGAGATGAAGCTCGGCGGAATCCTCGCCCGTGTAGGTTCCGGGGCCCGGCAACCACAAGACCATCGCCCGGTCCAACAGGTCCCCATCGGCGCTGCGGAGAGCTCTGACCACGGCGCGGCGCGCGGGTGGCAACCGCCCGCATAACGCGGTCAACGCGGCGGCACTGTCCGGCCCGCCGATCCGCAGGACCGCGATGGCGGCACGGCCCGCGCCCGTGGCGAGCGCGAAGATCGTGTCCGCGGCGGCGCCGCTCACCCGGCCAGCCGCACCACCGGAAGGTTGTCCACCACCGACAACGGGGCGCCAGTCGCCGCCCGCACCTGATCGACGGTCAATCCCGGTGCGATCTGGTGCATCAGAAAGCCGGTGCCCGCCGGTTCGAACAAGCCGTAATTTGTGACGACCAGCTTCACCACGCCGCGCGCCGTCACCGGCAGATCGCATGCCGCCATCAACCGCGACGACCCGTCGCGTGTCGTGTGTTCCAGAATAATGAACACGCGTTTCGCGCAGGCCGCGAGGTCCATCGCGCCGCCAATGCCGCCACCCTTCTGGCCCTTCAGTTTCCAGTTCGCGAAGTCGCCCCCGCAGGAAACCTGATACGCGCCCATGACCGTCGCATCGATGTGCCCGCCGCGGATAATCCCGAAACTATCGGCGTGATGCACCACTGCCGCGCCCGGTTTCAGCGTAACGTTCTGCCCGCCCGCGTTGACCAGGTTCAGGTCTTCGCTGCCCTCTTCCGCCACCGGGCCATAACCGACGATCCCGTTTTCCGAGTGGTAAACGATGTCGGTATCGCCTATATCGGTGTTCGAACACATCGTCGGAATCCCGACGCCCAGATTGACAACCCATCCATTCTGAAACTGTTGGGCCGCCAGATCCGCCATCTGCTGGCGATTGAGTCCCTTGCTCCCACTCATTTGCCTCGCTCCTTCCGTTTCGCGGGCCAGATGCCCTCGGGCGCCGGCGGCACCTGAACCAGCCGATGCACGAACAACCCGGAGGTATGAACCGCATCCGCGTCGATCGCGCCTGCCGGGAGGATCGGTTCGTCCACCTCGACAATTGTGCATTTCGCGGCCGTGGCCATCAGCGGATTGAAATTACGCTGCGCCCGGTGAAACTGGAGATTTCCGAACGTGTCCGCCCGAACCGCCCGAATAAACGCGTAATCCAGCGGCAGCGCATATTCCAGCAGATACTCGCGGCCATTTATGACCCGCGTCTCCCGCCCCTCGGCCAGCTCCGTCCCGACCCCGGCCGGTGTGTAAAACGCCGGAATTCCGGCGCCCGCGGCGCGCATCCGTTCCGCCAGCGTGCCCTGCGGCACCAGCTCGGCTTCGACCTCGCCGGCTTCGTAATATTTTGTGAACGGAATGGGATCCGTCGGCCGGGTCGCCGCGGTGAAGGCGCAGATAACCTTCGCCACCTGCCCATTCTCCACCAACATCCCAATGTCCGGCATTCTGGGCTGCTGCGCCCCGCCCGTGCTGTTGGCGACCAGAGTCAGACGCTTTGCACCCTGTTCCAATAACGCCTTGATCAAATTGAACGGCGTCCCGGGCATGGCGAAACCGCCAAACCCGATGGTGCTGCCATCGGGAATGTCCGCCACGGCCTCCCGGAACCCGTCAACGACTTTCGATCTCGCGGCCATCGTCGCCTCCTGTGATTGGCCCCGATCAATGGCCACCCGGCCCAGAGGCGTCAAGCGGGCGGGCGGATGGTGCGTTCCGGTGAGACAGCCGGGCTGGGGGAGGCGCCAGGGCGTTGCCCCGGACCCCACGAGGGCGCTGCCCTTCGATCCCGCCAAGGCTGGGCCTTGGAACCCATTTATTGGGGTATTTGAGGAGGGGGGCCGACTCGGACGCTGCAACGTCACCGTTGGCCCCCCTTCTCAAATACCCCAACCGATCGCGGTCCAGGGGCCGGGGCCCTGGTGGGTTCGAAGGGCAAAGCCCTCGTGGGGTTTGGGGCAAAGCCCCAACGCCTCCCCCAGCCCGGCTGTCTCCACGGAACGCTCCATCCGCCGCCCGTTTGACAAACTCTGGGCTGCGGGGGGTAATTGGTCGGAACAGACCATCGCGGATCGTGCCCATGAATCATGTCAGCGCTGCTTCTTCTTGCCTCGATCCCGTCGCGCGGGCGCAGGAGATTGGGCCGTCGGTGGCTGCGGCGGCCGATGAGATTGAACAGACCCAGGCCATCCCCGGTTCGGTTCTGGACCGGATTATCCAGGCGCGCCTGCATCGGATGTTGTTGCCGCGCTCGGTGGATGGGGATGAGGTCGAACCGTGGGTTTATTTGCGGGCGATTGAGGAAGTCAGCCGTTACGATGCCTCGGTCGGTTGGAATTTGTTTGTTGCCAACAGCGCGGCGTTGATTGCGCCATTCATTCCGCTCAGCGCCGCGAAGGCGATTTACGGCGATCCGCAGGGATGGATCGCCTGGGGGCCGCCGAACGAGCATGAGTGTCACGCCGTTCCCGGCGGGTATCGGGTTACGGGGGAATGGCATTTCGCCAGTGGCTCGCGGCAGGCGACATGGATGGGCGCGCATTGCCATGTGGTGGAACCCGATGGGTCGTTGCGGTTGAACCGGTCGGGGCGGCCCGCGGTGAAGACGTTGCTGTATCCGAAATCGCAACGGACCCCCATCGAGGACTGGAACACTCTGGGCATGCGCGGTACCGCGTCAGAGGGATATCGTCTCGACGACGTGTTCATTCCTGAAGAATTCACGGGCACGCGCGAAGACCCGGATCTGCGCCGCGATCCTGGACCGCTTTATGCCTTTACCATGCCGGGGCTTTATTCCGTCGGCGTCGCGGGTGTCGCGTTGGGCATCGCGCGCGCGATGCTGGACGAATTCATCGCGTTGGCGAAATCGAAAACGCCACGCGGCTTCGTACGATTGGCCGACAGCGCCGTCATTCAATCCGAGGTCGCGCATCGGGAGGCGGCATTGGGCTCCGGGCGGGCATATCTGACCGAGATTTTGAAAGATGTCTGGGATCGCGCCGGCGATGTCGCGTCAATCGCAACGGAAGACCGCGTCAAGGTTCGACTGGGCTGCGCGAACGCCATCGAGGCCTGTATCGAAACCGCCGATTGGGTTTATAAAGCGGCAGGCGTGTCCGCGATCTTCAAGGGGACGCCATTCGAACGGCGCTTCCGCGACATGCATACGCTTTCGCAGCAAATTCAGTCGCGCGATTCGCATTTCGAAACGGTCGGCAAGATCATGTTCAATGGCGATCCGGACGGAACGTTTATGTAATCATCAACCTATTGGGGAAGGTATCCGGTATGACGGCAATCACACTCGCGCAGGCTCAGACCATGGTGGCGGCCGCGCTGGCTTACTCTCGCGAGCATAAGTTCAACCCGATGGCCGTGGTCGTCCTCGATGCCCGCGGCGTGCCGAAAGCCTATGCGGCGGAGGATGGCACGGCGCTGCGACGGTACGACATTGCGCATGGCAAGGCTTATGGTTCGCTGGCGATGGGTGTGGGGTCCAAGACCCTTGGCCTGCGTGCGGTGGAACGTCCGCACTTCATTGGCGCGGTGAATGGCGCGATCGGTGGCGCGATGATCCCGGTCGCGGGCGCGGTGCTGATCAAGGCCGATGGCCAGATTATCGGCTGCATCGGTGTGACCGGCGACACGTCCGACCATGACGACGACGCGGCGCGCGCGGGTGTCGCCGCGACGGGTCTGACCGCCGACCCAAGCTGACGATCCTTCCTCTCCGGCCCGGTTTTCTCCCCGGGCCGGGGGCCAGAGTGCCGGGGCTCAGACGGCCAGCGCTTCTTCTCTCTGGTAGAGCGCGAGGTAGCCATCCGCCATTGTGGCGCGCGACGGCGGTGTCGGGATGGCGGCATGCATCCGCTCCCATAATCCCTCTTCGGTGCAGGCGCGTTCGATGGTCGCGGCAAGTGCCGCGGCATCGCCCAGTTCGAAGTGCAGGCCATCGACTTCGTGGGTCACGCGCTCCGCCATGCCGCCCGCGTTGGAACAAATGACGGGCCGCCCGAACATCCAGGCTTCCGAGATGACCAGGCCGAAAATTTCCCACCAGACCGATGGCACAACAGACCAATCGACCCGCGCCATGCGCGACTGGACCTGATCCAGACTGTAGGGGCCGTTGAACGAAACCAGACGCTCCGCTGCCGGCCGGCGGCGTTCGGAGTCCTGGAAGGCCTCGATCTCCCGGCGGATGGGTTCCGAGGCGTGCTGTATTCCGCCGCCGTTGATATCGACCTGAAAATCCGTAAAGCCGTTTTCTCGCAGCAGGGTCACCGCGCGAAGAAGCACATGCACGCCTTTGTCGTCGTGCAATTGTCCGAAATATCCGATGCGGTTGCGCCGCCCGGGCGGACGGGGGAGCAGCGGCCGCACGACTCTCGATCTCTGCCCATTCGTCACGAAATCGATCTGTTCTCTGGGCAGGCCCCATTTCACGTAGTGTTCGATCATGAAATGGCTGGGACAGGTAAACATATCCACATGCCGAAATTGGCGTTCCAGCCATAATTTCCGGATCAGAAACTCGTCCGCCGGACGTTCCGGTAAGCATTGATGGCAGCGCGCGGGGCTCGCGCGGTCGCACAAGGAACGGTCGGTGCGCCGGACCATATGTCCATCGGCGGCGCAGATCGCGGCGAATTCATGGAAGGTGAAGACAATCCGGCAGTCCGGCAGCACGCGGCGCGTGGCACCGATCAAATCCGCGCCAATCGACAGGAAGTGATGGAAGTGGACGACGTCCGGTTCGATCGCGCCAAGCAGATCGGCGAAGGATTCGACCAGAGCGGGATCGTTGTTCCGGTGCAACCAGGAATCGTGGTCCGACTGGTGCAACAAATACACGCCATCCTGGCCGTCGAAGCCGGTGATGCCCGCGCGTGGCCGGTGCGCGTCGCCCGAATCCCGGTCCACGGCCGCCAGCATATGGCACTCGATATCGTCCCGTGTCCGCAGTTCGTCGAACAGTTCCTGACACACGACCGGCGATCCGCCCGGCACCAGATCGGGGTGGCCGAGGCTGATGAGCAGAACCCGAAGCGGCGCGGTCATGGCGCGGCCAGCGCGTTAAGGCCCAATAGCTCGGCGCGGACGGTCTCGTCCCATTGGCGGTGGAACAGCCACTCGTTCAGAATCGCTCCGCCTTTCGACGGTTCCGGCCGCGCGATGCCCCGGCGTTCGAAGTGCCACATCGGCAACGGGTGGACCCAGGCCGGGAAGCCATGTTTGCGGCTGCGTAAGCAAAAATCGATGTCCTCATAAGCGGCGCGCGCGTAATGGCGGGTGAAGCCGCCCAGTGTTTCGAACCAGCGCCGGTCAACCGACATGAACGCCGCGGGCACGCCGGCGGCCGGACCGGCCACGGCCATCGGCCGGGCGGCGGCGGACGCCAGCCGGTTCAGCCGGATCGCGCCGATTTCAAAGGGAAGCTCGTTCGCTCTGGCCAGCAACGATGTTTCATGTTGGAAATAATAGCCCCGATGCGACAATGCCCCGTCGGGGCTGTACAGCATCCCGCCGAATAGCCGGGTCTGGGTCAAAGGCGCCGATTCAAGCAGCGCGGTATGTTGAAAAGCCCAATCGGGATCGCGTGGAATGACGTTCTGATCCATGAAGATGAGCCGGTCGGAGCGGGCGGTATCGAGGGCCACGTCTTCCCCGAACCCGGCCGGATCGCCGCCGGGCTGCATGATCAGAGTCAGCGTGAGACCGATCGTCGCGCCGGCGATGCGGGCGGCTTTCGCGGCGGCGTCGAACTGATTTGGATTTGTAACAATAACAATATGTTCGTAATCCGTCGCGCCCGCGCCGCTCGCCGTCATGGCGAGGCGGGGCACAATCCCGCTGGCATCGCCGCGAGTGACTGTGACGATACTTCCACGGAAACGGCGATTTTCCGGCCCGTAACGGGTCACAAGGCGGCGGGTGCTCTCGCGATCGACGATCAGCCGATTGATGGCGGCGATCTGGACACCGACGTGCTGGTCCAGAATGCCGTAGATCGCCTCCGGGTCCAGTTCTCCGGCGGCGGCGGTCGGCAGCGCGGCGAGCGCGAGGTCGCGCAGGTCTGCGTCGCTGGCAACGACCGGGTCGCGGTGAAGGCGGGATTCCTTTCCACTGGCGAAGCGAAACAGCGGCGCGTTGGCGGCACGGGCGTCGATTCTGGGCGCGCCGATACCACCGGCGGGAGCGGCGACCAGCAGGAAGCCGAATTTGTGCTCTGCCGAAGTGTCCAGCGTGCGTTGCACGTCGGCGCGCAACAGGCGGGGAAACGCGGTCCAGGTGTGGCGGCTGTCCGCCCGTGTTTCCAGATCGACCTCGTTCAACCGGTCGCGGCGGTCGTCGCTCCAACCCGTGATCAGCGTCGAGCCGGCCTCGGAGATTGTCAGTGTATCCAATGCCACCTGCGGCGTCGCGAGCGCGCTTTCGGCCTGCGACAGGGTCAGGTATTCGGCTTTGTCCAGCCGTCCTTCCACGCGCCCGGCAAGCCGGTAATGCGCGAGGCCGGATTCCAGCGTCCCGCGCCGCACCGCGTCGGCGATATCGGGAAATGCGCGAAGATAGGTTGCTTCGTCGAAGCCCGGATCAATCGTGTCGCCGGACTCGTCCAGGGAGACGTC
>JAYWAX010000392.1:0-32048 GCA_043782125.1 Acetobacteraceae bacterium
CGAGAGTGGCCACGATAAACCGCGGAAAGCGCCTCCCGTCCGATCGCCGCGCCGCTCCCGATGGTCCGGTCGAGCCGAACCATGACGTGGTGGAGAGGCCATGCCGAGAGTCAAGCGTTCCGCCGGTTGGTATTATGAGAAAAAAGTATCTTTCAGAAGTCCGTTCGGATTGCTGACGTAAGGTTTAAATGCAAGCCATGGTATAATCGAAACCGGCGAATGTTGCCGGTACGCAAGAGTTTTTCTGGACGAGGCGGGAACCGCTGTCCGTGGCGTAAGCCGGACACGCATATGGCTATCGATCGTTACCAGTCTGACCGCAGTTGCGTAACGCGAACCGCGCCCCAATCAAAAACTCCCGGTTCCCCTCGGGCCCGGTGATCGGGCTTTCCTCGACCCCCACCACCGTCCACCCGTCCAACCCCCGCCACCACGCCGCCACCCGCGCGCAAACCGCGCGATGAACCTCCGGATCGCGGACCACGCCTTTCGCGCCGACGGCTGAGGGCTCCGCCTCGAACTGAGGTTTGATCAACGCGACGGCCCAGGCGCCGGGGGCACATAAGGCCAAAGGCGCGGGGAGCAGGGTGGAAAGCCCGATGAAACTCGCATCGCAGACCACGGCGCCGATCGGATCGGGGATTGTGTCCGCCGTCAGATGCCGCGCGTTGGTTTTCTCATGCACCGCGACCCGCGGATCGGAGCGCAGTTTCCACGCCAGTTGCCCATGCCCGACATCCACCGCGTGGACCTTCGCCGCGCCACGGGTAAGCAGCACATCGGTAAACCCGCCGGTGGAGGCGCCGACATCCAGGCACACCAACCCGTCCGCCGAAAACCCGAAATGGCGCAGCCCGTGATCGAGTTTCAGGCCGCCGCGCGACACCCACGGGTGGTCCTGGCCTTTGATCGACAAAGCGGCATCTTCGCGCAGCAGATCGCCGGCTTTCGCCACCGCCCGATCCCCCGCAAACACCTTCCCCGCCATAATCAGCGCCTGGGCTTTCGCAAGACTTTCGACCAGACCCCGGCCCACGAGCATTCGATCCGCGCGTTCTTTCATGGGCGAACCGCGCTTCGACGCGTTTTACCCCGGATCATTCCATCGGGCGCGTCGAAATGCCACCGTCGGCGGTGCGAACGATGGCGGCGACGCGCGCTTCGGCCTCGGCCAGTTTCGCCTCGCAGTGCTTGCGTAACGCGGCACCGCGTTCATAGGCGGTCATGGCGTCTTCCAGCTTCTGCTGGCCGCCTTCAAGGCCGCGAACGATCTGTTCCAGCTCCGCCAAAGCGTCCTCGAAGGACATCTTGCTCACGTCGGGGCGTTTGACTTCGGGCATACGGAAACTCCGGATCAGGCGCGGATCAGGCGCGCATCAGGCCGCGGACATGGACGGCAGCACTCGCGGCGAGGGCGTCCAGGTCGTAGCCGCCTTCCAGCACGGAGACCACCCGGCCGCCGCAATGCGTGCGGGCCAGGTCCAGCAGAACATCGGTGATCCAGGCGTAGTCCTCTGTTTCAAGGCGGATTTGCGCCAAAGGATCCTCGCGATGCGCGTCGAAGCCGGCGGACACGATCAGAAGTTCGGGCGCGAAGGCATCCAGCTCGGGGATGATGGTTCCGGCCCATGCGTCGCGGAAGGCGTCGGAAGCGTCGCGCGGGCGGAGCGGGACGTTGATAATGTTGTTCGCGACGCCGCGTTCCCAGGCGTCGCCGGTGCCCGGATAAAAGGGCGATTGGTGCGAGGACGCGTAGAACAAGTCTGGATCGCTGGAAAACAACGCCTGGGTGCCGTTGCCGTGGTGGACGTCGAAATCGACGACGGCGACACGTTGCAGGCCATAGGCGGCGCGGGCGTGTTGGGCAGCGACGGCGGCGTTGTTGAACAGGCAGAAGCCCATGGGGCGGTTTGGCTCGGCGTGGTGGCCGGGCGGGCGGACGGCGGCGAAGGCATTGTCCACTTCGCCACGCAGGACCAGATCGACGGCCAGGACAGCGGCGCCGGCGGCGCGAAGGGCGGCTTCGGCGCTGCCCGCGCTCATGACGGTGTCGGCGTCGATGTTGACCGTGTCGCCTTCCTCCGGCCTCACGTCGAGGATGGCATTGACGATCTTGGCCGGGTGGACGCGGGTCAACTGGTCCATCGTCGCGCGGGGCGCTTCATAGCGGACCAGGGCGGCGAATTCAGGGGCGTCGAGCGCGGCCAGCACGGCGCGGAGCCGGTCCGGGGATTCCGGATGATAGGGGCCGGGATCGTGTTCCAGGCAGGCGGCATGGGTGATCAACGCGGTCGTCACGTCAGGACTCCTTGGCCACCGGTGGGTCGGCCCGGCGGCGGATGACGAAGCTGAGCACGCCGGCTTCCTCGCTCAGGGCGACCAGCGCGTGGCCGGTTTCCTGACAGAACGCCTTGAAATCGGCGATGGCGGCGCGGTCGGTGGCCAGGACGCGCAGTTTTTCCCCCGGTGCCATGGACCGCAGCGACCGGTTGGCGCGCAGGACAGGCAGCGGGCAGCTCATGCCTTTAACGTCGAGCAGGGTCTCGCTCATGCGCGTATTGTGGGGAGTGGGGGGATGAAGGGCAAGACGGGACCTCAGGCCGCGACCAGGCAGCATTTCTTGTATTTTTTGCCGCTGCCGCAGGGGCATGGTTCGTTGCGGCCGATCTTGGGCACGGTGCGGATGGGTTCGGTGGGGCCGTCGTCCTCCTCTTCTTCGTTCCAGGCGGCTTCCATCAGCGCTTCGTAGTCGGGTTCCGGCGTCTCGCGCTTTTCGCGCAGGCCAAAGTCGATTTCCACGTCCTCCAGATCGCCGCAATACGTGATGTCGATCGCGTCGCGTGCGAAGGCGGCGCGGATGGCGTCGATCGACTCCAGCGCCTTCAGGGCGATGAGCGAGTAGATAGCCCAGCTCTGAATTTCGCACGCCGGTTCGGGTTTGGCGGTCAGCAGACCGGTCATGTAAGCGACGCGGGCGTCCCGCTCATCCGGGTGGCGTTCGACGATTTTCGTCAGGGCCACCATGGCGATGCCGGTGCAATCCGGCGGGATGCCGGGATCGGCGATGAAGGCTTCCAAATCGAGGATCGCGGATGGGCCGATCAGCGCGAGGACATCGGGCAGATCCTCGTCGATGCCGGGGACAGTCCCGTCTTCGTAATCGGCGGCGAGCAGTTTCAGCAACGGCGCGATCGCCGGCACCGCGCCGAGTTGGCCAAGCGCGCGCCAGGCGTGGGTGGGACCCCAGGCGCGGGGGGCTTTATTGTCTTCGATGGCGTGCAAAGCGAGGTCGCCGGCCATCGCGATCAAGGCGGGAACATGGGCTTCGGTCAGGCCGAACGCTGTGGGGTAATTGGGCCAATCCTGGACCCGCAATTCTTCCGGTTCACCGAGGGTCAGCAGATGCTCGACGGGGTCGGTTTCGTTGGCCAGTGTTTCGTTGTCCGGTGTTTCGCTCATGGCAGTCTGTCCCGTCGTTGGCGCGGCGGCCGCAGTCGAGTCGTGCGGCCGTTCAGCGCGGCCAAAATGGCATCGACGGCGGCCCGGCGGAAGGTGGCTTCGCGGGCAGGCCGGGGTACGCGACACTTCTCAACATTTTACGGCGCAAACCAGGAGGCTTCATGTCCAGCCATCGCATCGGCATCGACCTTGGCGGCACGAAAATCGAGATCGCGATGCTCGGTCCGGATGGCACCGAGGTGCTGCGGGAACGCACTTCCACGCCGCAAGGGTACGACGCCGCGCTGGCCACGCTGGCGGCGTTGGTGCGGGCGGCAGAGTCTCGGATCGGGGTGACGGCCACGGTTGGGATCGGCATTCCCGGCGTGATCAGTCCGGCCACCGGCGTTGTGAAGAACGCGAACTCCATCGCGCTGAACGGGCACCCTCTGGATCGCGATCTTTCGCGGCTACTGGGCCGGGAGATCCGGGTGGAGAACGACGCGAATTGTTTCGCGCTGAGCGAGGCCACGGATGGCGCGGGGGCGGGGGCGCCGGTGGTGTTCGGCGTCATTCTGGGCACGGGCTGCGGCGGCGGGGTGGTGGTGCATGGCCGGGTCATCCAGGGGCCGCACCGGTTGACCGGGGAATGGGGGCACAACGCATTGCCCTGGCCGTTGCCACAGGAACTGCCGGGACCGCTGTGCTGGTGCGGGAAGCATAATTGTCTGGAGACCTGGCTTGCCGGGCCGTCCCTGGCGCGGGATTGCGATGGCGAGGGCGCGCGGGATGCGTCCGGGATTCCGGCGCGGGCGGCCACGGGGGAGGCGAAGGCGCAGGACGCCTTGTCGCGGCATGTGGACCGGCTGGCGCGCGGGTTGTCTCAGATCGTCAATTTTCTCGATCCGGATGTCATTGTACTGGGCGGGGGGCTGTCGAATATGGCGCATTTGTATGCGGACGTGCCGCTGGCGCTGAAACGTTACGTGTTCAGCGATACGATCGAAACGCCGATCTTGAAAAACAAGCACGGCGATTCGTCGGGTGTGCGCGGGGCGGCGTGGTTGTGGCCAAAGGCCTGACCTCTGCCTGTTATTTCCGCTTGGTCTCCACGCCGTCTCTTCGCTTCGCATCGCCGCGGGCGAGGGAATAAACCACGAAAATTGCAGGGTAAACCAGTAAGGTCCCAACGACCGCCGCCGCAGCGGGCGAGATTCGATCGGGCCAGAAAGACGCGGCGATCGCGCAAGCCGCGCCCAGGCACAGAGCGCCAAGGGCATGCCAGCCGATCCGGTTCGGCAACAGTGTGAATATTATGTCGCCAACGAAGTCGATAATCGCTCCAAGCACATCGCCCAGCATCCACGCCTCCTCCGGCGTAAGTGGTTTCGTAACGTGCATAACCGCAAAGAGAACAAATCCAGTCCGCAACGGACGATCGACAAAGGCCGAGCGCGCCGGACCCGACCTTACCATGGCGCGAGCGCGATGCCGAGCCTTACGATCGCGATAAGTCCGTATGGCCCGGACTCGGTCGCAACGCCCCACCTTGCCAGCCCCCCTTCGATCCGCTTCTCTCCCCGTGAAAACCCCCGCAGTGGGAGAGGTCCGCATGAAAGTCACCGTCGTCCAAATGAATCCCGGCGCCGACAAGGCCGCCAATATCGCCCAGGCCGATAAGCTGATCGGGCAGGCGGTGGCGGAGGACAAGCCGGATATCGTTTCGCTGCCAGAGGTCTGGGACTCTCTGGGCGGCGACCGCACGGTGCGCAACGCCAATGCGGAAGATTTGCCACCTCGGGGCTCGAACGAGCCCGGGGGCGAGGCGTACGAATTTATGCGGGAGACCGCGCGCAAACATAAAGTGCATGTTCACGGCGGCTCGATCATCGAGAAGGGGCCGGAGAAGCTGTTCAACACCACCGTGGTGTTCAATCCGGACGGCACGGAACTCGTGCGTTACCGGAAGATGCACCTGTTCGACATCGTGGCGCCGGACGGCACCGGATATAAGGAAAGCAACACTTATGGATCGGGCGACGAGGTCGTCACATACAAAGCGGGCGATGTCACCGTCGGCTGCGCGATTTGTTACGATATTCGCTTTCCCGATTTATTCTGGAAGCTGCGCGAACAGGGCGCCGACCTGATTTTCCTGCCATCCGCCTTCACCCTGGCAACGGGCAAGGATCATTGGGAGGCATTGATCCGCGCCCGCGCGATCGAAACGCAATGCTGGTTCGCCGCGCCCGCCACCTGGGGCAAACATCTGGAGGGACGCGGCGACGCGCGCTTCACCTACGGCCATTCCATGATCGCCGACCCCTGGGGCCACACCGTCGCCAAAGTTTCCGACGGCACCGGCTGGGCCACCGCCCGCATCGACCCCAAGGTTACGGCCCGCGTGCGGCGCGACATGCCCGTGCTGGAACATCGGAAACGCGTTTGATCGCCATCTCGCCCCACCGGATCGCGTTCGAAGCGGCGACGTCTCCTGTCGCGCAGGAGGCGATGGCGCAACTGATCCAGCGTTACGGAAATTGCCCGCTGGACAGTGCGGAAATTGTCGTCGCCCTGGGCGGCGACGGGGCGATGCTGGAAACGATCCACCGCGTGCTGGACCGGAAAGTGCCGGTTTATGGGATGAACCGGGGCTCGGTCGGATTCCTGATGAACACGTTCAGCGTGGACGATCTGCCGGGCCGCCTGGCGCGGGCACAAGCGGCGGTGCTGCATCCGCTGCGCATGACCGCGGTGACAGTGACGGGCCAGGTGCATGAGGCGCTGGCGTTCAACGAAGTCAGCCTGCTGCGCCAGCAACGTCAGGCGGCGAAAATCCGCATCACCATCGACGGCCGCGAACGCCTGGCGGAGCTGTCCTGCGACGGCGTGCTGATTTCCACGCCCGCCGGTTCCACCGCCTATAACCTGTCCGCGCACGGTCCGATCGTGCCTTTGTCGGCCAATTTGCTGCCGCTGACGCCGATCAGCGCCTTCCGCCCGCGACGCTGGCGGGGGGCCTTGCTGCCGTCCACGGTCGAGATTCTGTTCGAAGTGCTGGAAGTGGACAAACGCCCGACCGCCGCGGTGGCGGATTTCACCGAAGTCCGCGACGTCGTGTCGGTCGCGGTGGCGGAGGACCGGTCCGTAAGCGTGACGGTTCTGTTCGATCCGGATCAGGGACTGTCGGAGCGGATCATCGTGGAGCAGTTCACGGTTTAACATCTTATATCGAACGTCCGATCGATTGACTCCCGCCACGAACTCTCCCCGACGTGAGGGCACGGCTCGACGGGGCCATCGGACGAGGGGCGCTTTCCGCAGTTTATCGCGGACACGCTCGCAATCGAGTACCGTGCCCGATGGTCCGCTTGGGGGCGTGTCATGACGGGAATATGACATGGCGAACGATCAATCGCTCCGGCGATCGGTATTTTATTGCGCCCGCGACGCGCCGCCCGGGATCGCGCGGGCCAGGCGATGGCCCACGGTCTTCCATCCGGCGGCGGCTTATTTCCGGCCGAAGCGAATGCCGTAATAAGTCTGGAATTGTTCCTCAAACGCGCCATCCGCGGTCGCGGCCATGTCGTACGGCGGGCTGTCCTTGACCTTCCGGCGATCGACATCGAGTCGCAGCACACCGCTGGCGGTATCGATCCGTTCGACAGAGCGCGGCGATATCAGAACCCGTTCGCCAGGCCACCAGTGCGCCGTGTTCACCGCGATGAAACGCACCTCCCACGCGAGCGTATCGATCAAAAACTCTGCGACATGACCGATATCGCCATCCGTCGCGGCGATGCCGTTTCCAATCATGGACGCGAGACCGTGAAGCCCGGCGCCAGCCAGACCAGCCAGAACTGGCGGCCCCAGCCCTTGCGGCCCCAGCAGCCCCGGCGGCAAAGCGCCAAGAACGCGCGGTATCGGCGCGCTGCCCCAGGGTTCGCCGGCGAGGCGGCCCGGCCCGCTCATCTGGCGGTAGTAAGCAAAGATTTTGTCTTCCACCTCGCGCGCCAGCGGTTGGGCGGGATCGATTTCCGGGCTGCGCTCGATCTGGCGCATGGTCAGGTTGACTGGAACTTCTTGTGCATCCGGATCGGGCCGGCCCAGGGCGGAGACCGGGATGAGGACCTGGCCGCCGGTGAGCCAGCCGGCGGTACCTGCGCTGAGCCAGTGAACGGTCCATTCGCTGTCCTCGACGATCAGATCGTTCACAGTTCCGGTCTGGCCGTCGGACGTTTTGATCGTGTAACCGGCGATCGCCGATGCGTTCCAAAGCATGATTGAATGATCCTCCCGATAGGCTCGCCGTCCGCATATTGCCGGCGTGCGCGCGTGTTTTGGCGAGCCGCGATCGTCATGCGAGGGTAAGGAGTCCAGGCGCCCTGTGCAGCCTCGGAAAATACGCAGTCCGTGATCCGCCATCGCGGTGGCCGCCGGTGTTGACCTGCGTCAATGTGGCATTTTGCTATGCGTGGCAGAGAAATTTTCCCCACAGGACCCATTTTGGCGGCATGGTGGCCCTGAACCCGGCACGCCGCGAAAAGCGCGCGGCAATCGACGATGGCGGCCGGAACGCGCAGGTTGGAGACCGAATAAAATGCCCGCGACACCGTATATCGTGACACATTTGACCGCGACCGGTCTGGCGCACGCCGATGGATGAACTCCGCAGGGCCTTGCCCGGTCCTTGGCTCAACTTCGCGACGGCGCTCGCGATCGGGTTGCTGATCGGGCTGGAACGCGAACGCGGCAAAGCGATCGACACCCCGCACCGTCCCGCCGGCATTCGCACCTTCGCGTTGGCGGCGCTGGCCGGCGCGGTCGCGATGCACCTGGGGGCGGTTCCATTGCTGGCGGTCCTGACCGGGGGGGTGGCGGTGCTGGCCGCGGTCTCCCATTTCCAGCGGGCGCTGGAAGAGCCCGGCCTCACCACCGAAATCGGCCTGATCGGCGCGCCGCTTCTGGGCGGCCTCGCGATGTTCGAACCCTTGCTCGCCGCCGGTCTGGGCGTGGTGGTCGCGGCGGTCTTCGCGGCGAAAACGCCGTTGCATGGGTTCGTGACCGGCACCCTGACCAGCGCGGAGGTCCGGGACGGCCTGGTGTTCGCGATCGCGACGGTGGTGATCTGGCCCTTGCTGCCCGACCGCGCCATGGGGCCGTTACACGTGTTGAACCCCTATAAGATATGGATGCTGGTCGTCCTGGTGCTGGCCATGGGGGCGTGCGGGCACGTCGCGTCCCGGGCGCTTGGTGCACGGTTCGGTCTGCCCATCGCGGGCTTCGCCGCCGGGTTTGTGTCCAGCATGGCGACGGTCGGTTCGATGGCGGGCCGCGTGGCGCTGTATCCCGCCAGCCTGAGCGCCGGTGTCGCCGGGGCGGCGCTGTCGGTCGTCGCCAGTTTCATTCAGATGGCCTTGATCCTGGGTGCCGTCAGTCCGCCCCTCCTTAAGCTCATGGTGCCCATGCTGCTCGCGGGCGCGGCCGTCGCGGCGGTGCACGGGGCAGTGTTCGCGTATCGCGGGGCGGCGGCACACGACGTGCCCGAGCCCACCGAAAGTGCGGCCTTCAGCGTCAGTACCGCGCTGGTGCTGGCGGTGACGATGTCGGCGATGCTGGTCGCTGCGGGCGTGCTGCGGGAACATTTTGGGCAGGCGGGAGTCGTCGCGGGCGCGACTTTGGCGGGCTTTGCCGATACCCATTCCGCCGCGATCTCCGTCGCGACACTCACTGCCGGCGGCACGCTGACCGCCGGAGAAGCGGTTCCGGCGATTCTGGCAGCATTGACCACCAACGCCGTCTCCAAGATCGCGATCGCCAGCGCCATGGGCTCGGCCGCATTCGCCGCGCGTGTCGTCCCCGGCATCGTCCTGTCGATCGCCGCCGCCTGGGCCGTGGCCGTGCCGGTGCTTTTCCGTTGACCGGCTGGCCGGCAAACCCATGAGCGCAACCGCTGGTGCATCCCCCGGTGCATCCCGCCTCAACCGGGTCCTCACGCTGTGGCCGCTGATCCTCTACGGGCTGGGCGTTATCGTTGGCGCAGGGATCTACGTCGCGCTTGGCGCCGTGATGCGCCGCGCGGGGGAAGCGGCGCCGCTGTCGTTTCTGCTCGCGGGCGTCACCGCGGCGCTGACCGGTCTCTGTTATGCCGAGCTGGCGGGCCGGTTTCCCGAGGCATCCGGCGGGGTCGCCTATGTGCGGCACGGGTTCGGGTCGGAACGGCTGGCGCAGGCGACGGGGGTGGCGACGATGCTGGTCGTCGCGGTCTCTGCCGCGTCCATCGCGTCCGGGACGACTCAGTATCTGATCGTGCTGATGAAATGGCCGGTGCCGCTGCTGATGACACTGATGATCGGCGCGTTCACCGCCATCGCCATCGCGGGGGTTGGGGCGAGCGTCGGGCTGGCGGGGGCGATCGGGGCGTTGGAAATCGGCGGACTGATCGTCGCGATCGCCGCCGGGTTCTGGGCTGCGCCGGATTTCGACATGCGCGGTATGATCCCATCCACGGCTCTGGGCTGGGGTGGCATGGCGGCCGGGGCGTTCATCGCCTTCTTCGCCTTCATTGGCTTCGAAACCTTGGCCAACATGGGCGAGGAAGTCGTGGACGCGCAGCGGACTTTGCCAAGGGGGATTTTGGGCGCGGTTGGGATCAGCATCGTTCTCTATGTGCTGGTTGTGACGGCGGTCGTCCTGAGCGATCGCGCGGGCGCCAATCCCTTGGTGGCGTTGTTCGGGGGCAAAACCGCCGCCGGCTTCGCGATCGTCGGGGCCTTGGCGGTTGGCAATGGCGTGCTGGTGCAGATCGTGATGCTGTCGCGGCTGCTGTATGGCATGGCCAACCGGAGAGAACTGCCCAGAGTACTGGCCTGGGTGCATCCCCGGCTTCGGACGCCGGTTCCCGCGACCTTGCTGGCGGGCGGCGCGATTCTGGCAGTGACCGTGCTGGTCCCGTTCGAGCATCTGCTGGCACTGAGCAACGCGATAACCCTGACTTTGTTCGCGCTGGTCGATCTGGCGTTGTGGCGGTTGCGCCGGATGGAACCGCCGCCCGCCCGGGGGGCATCCGCCCAGGGGCGACCCACCCAGGGGCGACCCACCCAGGGGACACTGGCCCATGGGACACCCGCCCAGGGGACACCGGCTTTGGGATTTCGCGCGCCGGGCTGGGTGCCGCCGTTGGCGGCGGCGTCGTGCCTTGTGCTGCTGGCGTGCGAGGTTCTGTTCTGACCGGCGTTACCCTCGCCACCAGGAAATCAGGAAACCCGGGGCCAGCAGTCCGACGGCCCAGATGGCGGCGGACGCGAAATTGACGAGTTGAAACGGCAGCAGCGGCATCGCGCCAATCCCGGCGGCGAGCGGGACGATCGAGCGCAACGGCCCCACGAACCGGCCCGCGAACACGCCAAGAACCCCCCAGCGCGCGAACAATGCTTTCGCTCTGGGCAGCATCTCGGGGTGGCGAGACAGCGGCCATACAGTTCCGACCGCGTCCTTGAAGCGATAGCCGATCGCATAGGACACCCAGTCGCCCAGAAACGCGCCCGCCGTGGCGGCGAGCAAAGCGGGCCACAGAGGAACGCCAAGTACGCCCAGGAGACCGCCGATTGCGAGGAGCATGGCGGTGGCGGGGAGTACAAGCGAGACCAGCGCGAGCGATTCACCGAAGGCCAGCATGAATACGATGGGCGCCGTCCAGACACGATGGGTTTGAACGAAGAGGGTGAGGGCTTCTTGGATCGAGATCGGTTGGGCCTTGAGGGTTGGCGTGGGGATTGCGAGATTTGGCGCATGATATCGGCCGAATGGAAATTATATCCAAACGGCAGTTGCCTGTTCATACAATTTGTATTGACAAACCGCCGTATGTTCGAATGGGACGCCAAGAAAAATACGGCCAACATCGCAAAGCATGGGGTCGGCCTCGAACTGGCTCAGCGGATTTTCGATGGCCCCGTACTGACTGCCACCGGCGATCGCGAGGATTACGGTGAGTTACGAAAAATCGGCATCGGCATGGTCTATGGCATCGCGTTCCTGACCGTGTCGCACACCGATCGGAGAGGAAAAGTCAGGATCGTATCGGCGCGACCCGCTTCGCCAAAGGAAAGGAGACGTTATGAAGAAACCCTACGACAGGCCCATGACCATTTCCGAGATCGCAGCCGTCGCTGAAAGCGGCATCGATTTCAGCGATATCCGGGAACGGGACGAATCGTTCTGGCGGAATGCGCGCCTGATCGAACCCGACCGGACACTATCGGTGACTCTGCGCGTGAAGCAGTCTGTGCTGGAGGCGTTCAAGGCACCCGGCAAAGGCTATCAGACCCGGATGAACGCCGTGCTCGAAACCTATGCCCGGACGCTGACGAAGGCGCATTGACCGGGCCGTGAACCGGCTGGCCGCGCGGTGCCGCCATTGCGGCCGGTATCCCGCCGTCCTATGTGAATCCCTGTCATGGACCAGATCGCCACCCTGCCCGATGTCGAACATACCCACGTCCGCTTCGACGCGGGCATCCTGCTGGACTGCGGCGTCGTACTGGACAGCCACACCGTCGCCTACCGCACGTATGGGACACTGAACGCGGCGCGGACCAACGCGATCCTGGTCTGTCACGCCCTGACCGGCGACCAGTATGTCGCGGAAACGCATCCGGTCACCGGCAAACCAGGCTGGTGGGACACGATCGTGGGGCCGGGCCTGCCGGTAGATACGGACCGGTTTTTCGTGGTCTGCGCCAACGTGTTGGGCGGGTGCATGGGCTCGACCGGGCCGATGGACGCGAAGCCGGATGGCTCCGGGGAGCGGTGGGGCACGGATTTTCCGGCAGTGACCATCCGCGACATGGTGCGCGCGCAGAAGCAATTGATCGACCACCTGGGGATCGCGCGGCTGTTCGCGGTTCTCGGCGGTTCGGTCGGCGGGATGCAGGTCCTGGAATGGGCGGCGTCGTATCCGGACATGGTGTTCGCGGCGCTGCCGATCGCGACGGCATCGTATCACTCGGCGCAGAACATCGCCTTTCACGAGGTCGGGCGTCAGGCCATCTTCGCCGACCCGAATTGGGCCGGCGGGCGTTACTGGGTCAATGGACGCATCCCCGCCCAAGGCCTCGCCGTCGCGAGAATGTGCGCTCATATCACCTATATGTCCGAGGAATCGCTTACCCGGAAATTCGGCCGCCGCCTGCAAAACGCGCCCAAGAATCCGCCGGAGGCGATCGCCTTGTTCGGCGAAATGTTCGAAGTGGAAAGCTACCTCCGCCACCAGGGCAGCACCTTCGTGCAGCGGTTCGATGCGAACTCTTATCTGACCATCACCCGCGCCGCGGATTATTTCGATCTGGCGGCGGATTATAAGGGCGACCTCGCCAACGCGTTCCGCGGCACGAAGACGCGGTTTCTGCTGGCCTCCTTCACCTCCGACTGGCTGTATCCGACGGCGGAAAGCCGGGCGATCGCGCGAGCGCTGAACCGGGCCGGGGCCAACGTGTCCTTCGTGGAGTTTCCCACCGACAAGGGCCACGACGCGTTTCTGCTGGACGAGCCCGATTTCCATCGCGCCATGGCCGGATTTCTGGGCGGGTGCGCGGTGCATGCCGGGCTGACCGGTTGACGGCGGACGCCTGGACCATCGCAGCGATCCTGCGGGAGGGTGCGCGCCGTTTGGGCCACGCTGGCATCGACAACCCCCGCCTCGAATCGCGCGCGTTGCTGTCTCACGCCCTTGGCCGGACGCCAGAGGCATTGATCCGCGATCTGACCGCGCCCGCCGAACCCGGCCCGTTCTTTGCCCTTGTCGCCCGTCGTGCCGCGCATGAGCCGTTGGCGCTGATCCTTGGCTGGCGGGAGTTCTGGAGTCTGCGGTTCCTGGTATCCGCCGCGACGCTAATCCCGCGCCCGGACTCGGAAACATTGGTAGAGGCGGCGTTGTCCCTCTGCCCCGATCCCGCTCTGATCCTCGATCTGGGCGTTGGCACCGGATGCCTGTTGCTGTCGGTGTTGAGCGAGCGGCCAAACGCGCGCGGCGTCGGGGTGGATCTGGCGGAGGAGGCGGCACGCCTCGCGCGAAAAAATGCAGCCGCTCTGGGCCTGGCCGATCGGGCGGCATTTCTGTGCGGCGATTGGGCGGCGGCTTTGGGCGCGCAGTTCGATCTGGTGTTGAGCAATCCGCCTTACATCGAGACCGGAGCCTTGGCGGGCCTGATGCCGGAAGTGGCGGCGCACGAACCGGCGCTGGCCCTGGACGGCGGGGCCAACGGATTAGTGGCGTATGCCGCGATTATTGGGTCGTTGCCGCAGGTGTTAACCCCGGCGGGGGTTGCGGTGTTGGAGTTGGGGCAAGGCCAGGCGGCGGCCGTCGCGGCCTTGGCCAAGGCCGCCGGATACCGCACGGAGACGCGTCCGGACCTGTCCGGGATCCCCCGCGCGATGATTCTTCGCCCTCCCCCCTGAAAACCCATTGGCACCGCCATGTAACCGGGATAGGGTAGGTCTCGACCAAGCCGCTCCTGAGCGGCCGTGCCCGACCGCCAATGGTTATCTTCCTGGTCCGGGCAAAACGCTACCAACGACGATGGATCGATGTTGGCCGGGGGACGCACCCTCAGGACGCCATAACGGCGGTCCCGCAACCCCCAGGCCGCGCCACAACTGGAAAGCATGACGGCAACAGAATGAACATGAAACGCATGCGTGGCCGCAACCAACGCTCGGGCGGTGGCGGTGGAGGCAGTGGAGGCGGCGGCGGCGGCGCGATTCGCCACAACACCAGCGGCGCCGCGCCCCTGAACCGGAACCATGTTTTCGACAGCAGCGGCCCGGATATCCGCGTTCGCGGCACCGCGCAGCAATTGTTCGAGAAATATCTGCAACTCGGCCGCGACGCGACCAGCGGCGGCGACCGGGTGGTGGCCGAGGGCTATCTGCAATACGCCGAGCATTATTTCCGTGTGCTGAACCTGATGAATCAGGCGGCAGCCCAACAGGGGCAAGGGCCGGGACAGGGCCAGGGCCAGGGACAGCAGGGCCAACAGGGTCACGCGAACGGGCATCAGGGTAACCAGCGCGGCAACCGGCGCGACTATCAAGGCAACGACGAGTCCGGCCAAAATGGCGCCGAGACCGAAGAGGCCGAGGTTCGCGCCCCCGGGATGGGCGACCAGCCAGAAGCGCGCGACATCCCCATCGCCGCCACGCCGCCGGATGACCGATGAGGCCCTCGGGCCTGTTTCTGTTGACGCGAGTCAAACCCGCCCTCAGGGTGAGACGGATCGAAGCCCACGAATTTCCGGGCCGCGTTGCGTCCTCCCTTCGTTTCCAGACCGGTAACCAACCGGCACCCGGCCGCGATCCGCGGCCGAACGTTCCCGTGAGAGAACATTCATGACATATGCCAAGAGACAACGATGCATCTCGCCGAGCTGAAGACCAAAACACCTGCGGAATTGCTGAATTTCGCGGAGTCCTTGCAGATCGAGAACGCTTCGTCCTTGCGCAAGCAGGACATCATGTTCTCGATCCTCAAATCCCTCGCCGATTCCGACCAGGTCATTCTGGGCGAAGGCACGCTGGAAATTCTGCCGGACGGGTTCGGATATCTGCGCAGCCCGGAAGCCAACTACCTGCCAGGCCCCGACGATATCTATGTCAGTCCGAACCTGGTGCGACGCTACGCGCTGCGGACCGGCGACACGGTCGAAGGTCAGATCCGCGCGCCAAAGGACGGCGAGCGGTATTTCGCCCTGGCCAAGGTCGAGCAGGTGAATTTCGAAGCGCCGGAAGCGGTGCGTCATCGCATCAATTTCGACAATTTGACCCCGCTATACCCGGATCGCCGCCTGAAGATGGAAATGGAAAACTTCCAGTCCGTCGCGAAAGGCCCGCAAAAGGACAACACGCCGCGGGTGATCGACCTGATCTCCCCCATCGGCATGGGGCAGCGGGCGTTGATCGTGGCGCCGCCGCGCACCGGTAAAACGGTGATGCTGCAAAACATCGCCGCCGCCATCGCCGCCAATCACCCCGAGGTCTTTCTTCTGGTGCTGCTGATCGACGAGCGCCCGGAAGAAGTCACGGACATGGCGCGTTCGGTGAAGGGCGAGGTCGTGGCCTCGACCTTCGACGAACCGGCGACACGCCATGTGCAGGTTACGGAAATGGTGCTGGAAAAAGCCAAGCGCCTCGTCGAACACAAGCGCGACGTGGTCATTCTGCTCGACAGCATCACCCGCCTGGCACGCGCTTACAACACCGTCGTGCCGTCCTCCGGCAAAGTGCTCACCGGCGGCGTGGACGCGAACGCCTTGCAGCGCCCCAAGCGCTTCTTCGGCGCGGCGCGGAATATCGAGGAAGGCGGCTCGCTGACCATCATCGCGACGGCGCTGATCGATACCGGCAGCCGGATGGACGAGGTGATTTTCGAAGAGTTCAAAGGCACCGGCAACTCGGAAATCATCCTCGACCGGAAGCTGTCGGACAAGCGCACATTCCCGGCGATCGACATCACCAAGTCCGGCACCCGTAAGGAAGAATTGCTGGTCGAAAAGGGTGTTTTGTCGAAGATGTGGGTGCTGCGGCGTATCCTCAATCCGATGGGCACGGTCGATGCCATGGAATTCCTGCTGGACAAGCTGAAATACAGCAAGACCAACAACGAATTCTTCGACGCGATGAACACTTGATAACGATTGCCTGATGCCCAGCCGCTGGCGACCCCTCGACGATCGGAAGGGACCGCGCGGCGGGCGTCCTGGCGATATAACTCCGCGACAGGAGCGGCGTGGCGGTGCGATGAGCGATCTTTACGAAGAGGACATCACGCTTTGGAGCGAACGCCAGGCGGAGCTGCTACGCTACCGGGCCGCGGGAGAGCCTGGCAACGACGGCGACCTCGACTGGCTTAACATCGCCGAGGAAATCGAAAGCATGGGCCGGTCGGAACGGGACCTGTTGACCAGCCGGTTAGCGCTCCTTTTGGCGTATCTGCTGAAGTGGCATCATCAATCTGGCCATAGAGGCAATAGTTGGCGCCTGACCATTCTGGAGCAGAGACGCCGGGCCGAGAAGCTTCTCGGCCGCAACCCAAGCCTGCGGCCGCGTCTGGACGATCTCCTGGCGGAAGCCTACGCCGACGCGCTCCCGATCGCCGAACAGGAGACGGGCCTCCCAGGCGACACTTTCCCGGAGACCTGTCCCTGGGCTTTCGACGAAACCCTGCGCGTTGACCTCCTGACCTGGGCGCCCTGACCCTATGACGGGCCGGCCCCCATCGCAAACTGGGCCTTGACGAGACACTGACCCGATGAATACGTGGCGGTCTTATGAGCGATCTGTATGAAGACGATGTCGTTCTGTGGTCGGAGCAACAGGCCCGGTTGCTGCGCCGGCGCGCGGCCGGGGAACTGGTGAACGAAACGGAGGTCGATTGGCCCAACATCGCCGAGGAGATCGAATCCGTGGGCAACGAGCAGCGCTTCGCCGTCGAGTCTCTGCTTGTGCAGGGACTCTGTCACTGGTTGAAGGCTGAAGCCTGGCCGGAATGCCGGGACGCGCCCACCTGGCGTGCTGATTCCCGCCGCTTCCTGGGTGACGCGGCGGCGCGGTTCGTGCCATCGATGCGGCAGCGGGTCGATTTGGCGCGGATATGGCGGCGTGTCCTTCGCGCGATGCCGGAAACGATCGATGGCATGCCGGCGCCGGTTCCACCCGCGGAATGCCCGTTTTCCCTGGACGAACTGCTGAACGAGGGTGTGTAGCTTCTGACGCCGGGCGTCAGCGCGTCGCATGTCGCGGCCATCTCGACATAATTGCCATGGTTCGCATTACTTCGCGACAGCGTGTGGTGCCGCGAAACTGATTTGCAGCCTTGTTCCAGTCGCCTTCGCCAGCCGCGCGAGCGTGCGCGTCGATGGCATCACCCTTCCACCCTCCCAACGTGCGATGACCTCCTGCTTTGTCCCCATGCGCGCGGCGAGTTCCTCCTGCGTCAGACCCGCATCGGCGCGGGCGCGGATCAACGCCGTGGAAAGCGCGAACTCGGGCTCAAGCGCCTCGTATTCCCGCCGATAGGCCGGATCTTTCATCCAGTGCGCGTGCAGGTCGCGAATGGCCGTCATTGTTGAACCTCCTCGGCTCGTCTTATGGCCAAATCAATCTCACGTCCCGGCGTCTTCTGGGTCTTCTTCGCGAAAACACGGACGATCGCCACCCGCCGTCCTCGCGCGGCGACGTAGAGCGCCCGCGAAATCCCATCCCGGCCCCGCAACCGCATTTCCCAGATCGGTCCTTGCAAATGTTTCTCATGGGGTTCGCGCATTTGCTCAAGGCCGAATTCCTGGATCATGAGGGAAATTCGCGCCAGTTGCGCCCGCATGGCGGCGGGCAAGCCGTTCACTTCCGCATCCACAATGGCATTCAGCGTTTCGACGACCCAGGCCATGCGTCAGCATCTTATAGCAAAAAAGTTATAATGGCAACGCCAACCATCAGGCACGCCGGCTCCAAATCGGCGGCTTCTCCAACCTCATCGGCTTCGAGCCTCCCACCATGCCCCGATCCTTCCTGTCTTTCCTCCAAACCGCCTCCTTCCGCGGCGTCCCCTTCAAGGTCATCGCCGCCCGCATCGAAAAGGGCCGCCTCTGGGCCTTCCACGAATACAACTGCGTCGATGGCGACTGGCGCGAGGACATGGGCCGCGCGCTCCGCGCCGACTGCTTCTCCGTCTACCTGATCGGCGACCTCGTTCCGGCCATGCAAAAAAGAGACAAAGATTCAGGAGGTAACGCTCCCTAAGGGAGCGTCCTGGCCACACGGAAGCCGCCATTGTTGTCCCGGTAACCGGTGACGAGCCTGACGCGAATGGCCGCGCGCGCGTTCCCCGGAATGTAGTCCCAGGAGCCGCCGCGGACGACAAGGTGTTTGCAATCTCCGGTTGTCGAGGCCGTGCCATCGGTCGGTGCCGCCTGATATCCTTCGTTCCAGCAATCTTCCGTCCACTGCCAGGCGTTGCCGATCATGTCGTACAGGCCGAAGGCGTTCGGCCGGAAACTTCCGGATGGCGCGGTCTGTTTGTTATCCCACCGGCTGCCGCAACCAGCGCAGTTGGCGTTGCCCGACCCGATCGCATTGCCCCAGTACCGCGCGGTCTTCGTGCCCGCGCGGGCCGCGTATTCCCACTCCGCCTCGGTCAACAGGCGGTAGCGCTGGCCGGTCTTCGTGGATAGCCAGGCTGTGTATTTCTTCGCGTCGTCCCAACTGACGCAGACCACCGGCTGGCTGAAATCGGTCTGCGGGAAGCCGGGAAACTGCCAGCTTCGCTCTTCGTCGAGCTTTGCTGTCTTCGCCTCGGCGTCCCAGTACCAGCATCCCAGCGGGTTGGTGCCGGTGTCGCGGGAAAACACGTTGAATTCGACCCAGGTGACGGCGAATTTGGCGGCGGCGAAGGGTTGCGGGATTGTCACGGGATGCACCGGCTTTTCCAAGATCGCGAATGGGTTCGGCACGCCTTCGCGGCTGGTTTCGGCCTCGGTCGAGCCCATCTGGAAGGTGCCGGCGGGCACCACGACCATCTGAGGACAGGTTTCGCAGTCGCGAAAGGCCTCCCCGGCCTGGCGCTGCGCCTGGGCCGCGCCGGTGCCGGACCACCATACGGCGGACAGGATGAAAAGGATGGCGATCGAGCGCATTGTTTATTCCCCGCGGCCGAACTGGTCTTGCCGCCGAACCAGCTTCGCGGACCATGACAGCCTTCCGGGCGGACGGTCAAACCGCCGATATATGACTGATACGGTGGCATCGAAACGAACTGCTGGCCATGCCGCCACGAACATCCGATCCGCGGGGCGCGCTGCTCTCTTGACGTCTCCCCGCGCAAGGGATCATGAGGCGCATGGTTGAACCCTTCGAACCAAGGCCGCCCTCATGACCGATTACGTCATTCCCGCCCCCGCCATCACCTCCGTCCCGGTCGCGGGCGGCGGTTCCTTCCCCGTCCGCCGCGTCTTCTGCGTAGGCCGCAACTACGCCGAACATTCCCGCGAAATGGGCAGCGATCCGGATCGCGAACCGCCATTCTTCTTCATGAAACCGGCCGACGCGCTTCTTACAAGCGACGCCGACATGCCCTATCCCGCGCAAAGCAAGGACCTCCATCACGAGATGGAACTGGTCATCGGTCTGGCCGAGGGCGGGGTCGATATTTCCGAGGCTGACGCCATGCGTCACGTCTGGGGCTATGCCGCCGGGCTCGACATGACACGGCGCGACATCCAGAACGCCGCGAAGAAAGAGGGCAAGCCCTGGGATATGGGCAAGGGTTTCGACTTTTCCGCGCCGATCGGCCTGATGGTGCCCGCGGCGAAAGTCGCGAACCCCGGCAAGGGGTTGATCGAGCTGAAGGTCAACGGAAAAGTCCGGCAAACCTCCGACCAGTCGAAAATGATCTGGAACATTCCGGAGATGATCTCCTATTTGTCTCGCCTGGTTCGTCTCGCGCCGGGCGATCTGATCTATACCGGCACGCCGGAAAACGTCGCCGCTGTGCAGCGCGGCGATCTGCTGGAAGGCGTGGTCGAAGGCGTCGGCACGGTGCGGACTCGTATCGTTTAATGCCAAAACATTCGCTTCGGGTCGCGACCTGGAACATCAACTCGCTCCGGTTGCGGCTCGGTTTGCTGAACGATCTGGTCGCGGCGCTGGACCCCGATGTCATCTGCTTGCAGGAAACGAAAGTTCCCGACGAGCTGTTTCCGCATCAGGGTCCGAAGGATCTCGGTTATCCGCATGTCGCCTACCGCGGCATGAAGGGCTATAACGGCGTTGCGATCCTGTCGCGGCTGCCGTTGAAGCCGTTGGATATCGCGCCGGACTGGTGCGAAAAGGGCGATTGCCGCCACATCGCGGTGGAAGTCGAAACGAAATCCGGACCGGTCGAAATCCACGACTTCTACGTACCCGCCGGCGGCGATGTCGCAGATCGCGAACAAAACCCGAAATTCGGCCATAAGCTCGATTTCATCGCGGAAGCACGCTCCTGGTTCGCGGCGCGCACAGGGTTGGAGCGTGCAATCCTGGCCGGCGATCTGAACATCGCACCGCGGGAACACGATGTCTGGAGCCACAAGCAACTGCTCGACGTCGTCAGCCACACGCCGCCCGAGGTCGATGGTCTGAACGCCTGGATGAACGCCGGATTCGTCGATGCCATCCGGCATTTCGTGCCGGATACCGAGAAAGTCTACACTTGGTGGTCCTATCGGAACAAAGATTGGAAGGTCGCGAACCGCGGGCGCCGGCTGGATCACGTCTGGGTGACGCCGGATTTGCAGCCTGCCTTGCATAAGCATACAATTTTAACCGAGGCCCGGGACTGGACCAGGGGCTCCGATCACGTGCCGGTGTGCGTGGAGTTGCGGCTGTAGGCGCCATGCCTGTTGCCCGCCCACATTGTCCTCGCCGGCACAGGCCCAGGGTCGCGATGAAGGGGCGGTCGCGCCGGGAGCCAGCATGTTTTCGCGCCGCCAGGTCCTGAAATGTCTGGGGATGGGCGCCGCCAGTCTGGGCTGTTATGCTTTCGGGTTCGAACCGCTGGTCCGCCTTACCATCGCGCGCTACGCGCTCATCCCGCCCAACTGGCCTTCTGGGCTAAAACTGCGCCTGGTCGCGCTGGCCGATCTGCACGTCTGCGATCCCTGGATGCCGCTCGACCGCCTCGCCGCGATCCGGGACACGGCGAACAGTCTCGGCGGCGATTTGATCCTGCTTCTGGGCGACTACATGTCGGGAATGCGGCTTTCCGCACGGGCGATACCGGCAGAGGAATGGGCGCCAGTACTTGGGCAACTCCGGGCGCCGATGGGCGTCCACGCGATCGCCGGAAACCACGATTGGTGGGAAGACCCGGACGCGCAACGCCGAGGCGGTGGCGAGACCCAGAGCCATCGCGCTTTGCGCGCGGCGGGCATCCCGGTTTACGCCAACCAGGCCACCCGGCTGGAAAAGGATGGGCATGGGTTCTGGCTCGCGGGTCTGGAGGATCAACTGGCGATCCGCCGGCGCGGTGCCGGGTGGCGGCGCGAGACCACCGGGCTGGACGATCTTCCCGGTACGTTGTCGCGGGTTGGCGATGCGGCGCCGGTGATTTTGATGGCGCATGAGCCCGATATTTGCCCCACGGTGCCGGCGCGGGTGGCGCTGACTCTGGCGGGCCATACCCATGGCGGTCAGGTCCGGATCGGCGGGTATGCGCCGATTGTGCCGTCGCGATACGGCAATCGCTTTGTGCACGGCCATATCGTGGAACAAAGGCGGCATTTGATCGTGTCGGGGGGCCTGGGGTGCAGCCTGCTGCCGGTGCGATTGGGCGCGCCGCCGGAAATCGTGGTTGTCGACCTTGGCTGACGGGATCGGGCGCGGCCAGATCAGACGCGGGCCGACTCCACCGCCTTTGGGCGCGACAGGCTGATCCCGACCCACAGCGCGGGGATCGCGCAGACGACCCATCCCGCGAGGTAGCCGCCGGTCAGACTCAACAGCACCGCGAACAAGACTGGGCCCAACAACGCGCCCATTTGGCCAAAGGACAGCACGCCACCGGTGACCGCGCCGGTCTTGCCCGGCGGCGCCATACGCGCGGTTTCCGCCAGCAGGATGCCATGCCACGACATGGCGCTGGCGCTGAGCACCGCGCTGACCGCGCCAATCGCCAAAACGGACCATCCGCCGGTAAAGAACCCGGTCGCCGCCACGCTACCCGCCATCGAAAACGCCAGTCCCGCCATGACGATGCGCGGGGACACCCGAAAACTGCCCAACCAGCCCCACAGGATACGGCCGGGAACGGCGATGGAGACGACGACGGAAAAGAGGAAGCCGGCGGCTTCCAGCGTGTAACCCATCGCCACCAAATAGGTGACGAAATACGCGGTAAACACTTGCTGTATTCCGTTGAAGGCAAAGCAGGCGAAGGCCAGCGCGCGCAAATCCTGGCCCGCCAGAACGGAGGCGACGGTGTTACGGAAATCCGACACCCGGAAGCGGTGGGTCGGCACCCGGTCGTCGTCGTAACGCGGACGCAGGACCTGCAACGCCAAGGCGAAGGCCAACCCGGCCGCGGCGGTCAGCAGCATGCCCCCTCGCCAGCCCAGAGTCGTGGCCATCCAAGGGCCCAGGGCGCCGCCAATAAGAAGGCCGGCCGGGACAGCGGTTTGTTTCAGCGAGAAGACCAGCGGCGTCAGGCGGGGGGGAGACGCACGGCCGAGAAGATGCGAACTGGCAGGCGTAGACACCGCCGCGCCGCAGCCGCCGATGATGGCGGAAGCACCGAACCCCGCCAGTCCGCCCGCCGCCGCGATCCCCATGCCGCAGCCTTGCAGAACCAGCGCCCATTGGCTCATGCGCATCGCACCATAACGGACGATGAAGCTGCCGCATCCCATTTGCCCGACCAGCGAGGCTGCGGCGGAGACGCCGTAATAAACACCGATCCAGGCGGGGTCGGCGTGCAGCTCCGCGACGATCAGGGGCGCGGTGATCGCAGGCAGCACGCGGCCGACGGAGATGAACGTCTGCTGGAGGAACATCGCGACCAGGGCGATCAGCATATGGGACAAAACGGCGGGTTCCTTTGGGTGGTTTGTTCCTACCCCTCGGTACCGTCACGTCAATGTTTTCCCGGCCTGGCGCTCACGCGCCCGGGGTTTTCCCCGGCATGGCGCTCACCCGCCAGGGGTTTTCTCCGGCATGGCGCTCACCCGCCAGGGGTTTTCTCCGGCATGGCGCTTACGCGCGCGGGGGACGGCCATTTTCGCGCAGGAAGCGGCGCCCGGACTCGGTCGCGGCGACCTGGCGGGTTCGGTCCTCGCCGCGGACATGGGCGATCAGACCGCGGTCGATGGCGTCCTCCCACACGGTCAGGCGCGGGCAGGAGGTGCGCCAGGCGTCAATGACTTCGTCGTAAGGGCGGGGGTGGACGGCGAGCCATTCGATGAGATCCATGACAAGAGGATCGAGGATCGCGGACATGGTTCGGACTCCTTTTCAGATCGAAGGATGCAGCAACAGCCAAGCGCCATGGGCCACGTAGTAACCGGCGATCAGAGTGATGATCCGGTTGGCCCAGACGCGATACTGGATGTCGGTGAGGCGTTCCAGCAGGGGCCGGGCGAGGCTGGTGCCCGCCATCGACATGGCGACGGCGAGGCCCGCCATGATCGGATCGATCGAAGCAGCCTGATCGATCGCGGCGCTGAAATAGAAGAATTTCGCCGCGTGGCCGAAGACCTGGCACACGGCCTTGGTGGCGACGATCTGACGCCGGTCCATCCCGCCGCCAAGAAAGAACGTGTCCAGCAGCGGACCGTTTACCCCTGTCAGAAGCATCAGGCTCATACTGGCGGCGCCGTAGGCGGTGCTTTGTGCGACGCTGTCCGGATTGGGCTTCATCCGCGGCGGCATCAGGCGGATCAGGAACGGCGTCGCGCCCAGACACAGCATCGCGACGGGTTTCGATGGCACGTAGCGCCAGAAACTCCAGACACCCAACGCGAGCGCGCAGCCGAACAGAAAGGTGGCGGCCGGGCGCCAGCGGACATGACGCCGCCACAACAGACCGCGCCAGCCGTTGGAGGCGAGTTGGGTGATTGCGTGCAATGCCATGGCCTCGGGCAACGGCAGTAATGCCAACAGAACGCCGATCAGGATCAGGCCACCCGCCATGCCGAACACCCCCGACAGAAAGGCGGTGGCGATCATCAGAAGGCTGACCCACAGCATCAGGGTTGGCGTCATTCTATGTGTCCTCCACCAACAGGCTTACGCGCGGCGCGATGGCTTCGCGAGCGGCGATATATCATGCTAAGCCTCAGGAAATCTGAGTCTGTCCATGTCCTCATTGCCCTATCTGAACGGCATCAAGGCGTTCGAGGCGGCGGCGCGCGCCGGCGGGTTCGCCGCGGCAGCACCCGAGCTGCATGTGACGCCTGCGGCGGTGAGCCGGATGGTGCGGTTGCTGGAACAGCGCATGGGGATCGCGCTGTTCGAACGGCGGGCGAACGGGCTGGCGCTGACGGAAGCGGGCCGGGCCTATCAGGCCGGTTTGACCCCGTTATTCGCGGCGTTGACGCATTTGACCCAGCAGACGATCGGGTTTTCTGGGCCTATGGCGTTGACGGTTGGCGTGGGGCCAACATTCGCCATCCGCTGGCTGATCCCCCGGCTGGCGGGGTTCCGGCGCGGCGCCCCCGAAATCGACGTCCGCATCGCCACCGGCGGGGCCGCCGCGCCCTTCGACGAGCGTTGGACCTGTGGCATTCAACTTGGCGAGGGAAACTGGCCGGGCCTGGAAGCCGAAGCGCTGTTCGCGGCCGATCTGGTGCCGGTCTGCGCGCCTGCCATGGCGGGCCGGCTGCGGCACGCTGGCGATCTGGCGGGGGACACATTGCTGCGGGTGGCACATGCGCCGGAGGATTGGCCGGCCTGGCTGGATGCGGCGGGACTGCGCGGGGTCGAAGCGCGCGGGCCGATGTTCGAATACTACGGCCAGGCGTTGCAGGCGGCGGCGGATGGGGTAGGCGTCGCGTTGGGGATACGGCCTTATGTTGACGACGACCTGACAGCTGGGCGGCTGGTCGCGCCGTTCGCTTTGAGCGTACCAAAGGGCCGGGGCTGGTTTCTTATTTTTCGAAAAACCCGGCGGCGAGAACCGGCGTTCGTCGCATTTCGGGACTGGATTGTGGCGGCCGCAGCATGTGGATAAACTGCGGCCGGTTTGCGATCCGGTATTGGCAGCGGGCGCGTCGCGGTTCCGTCACCGGCCCCTTGCAACGAGACCGGGGTTGGCGGTGGAGCAAACGTTTTGCCCAAACGCCATGGTTGTGAAAATCGCGACTATTTCAGCGTCTTCAAATACGCGATGACATCGGCGCGTTGTGCCGGGTCCGTCAACCGGAACCCCATCCGGTTGCCCGGAACAAGCTTGCCCGGATCGGTCAGCCACCGGTCGAGCAAGGCCTCATCCCAGGTAAAACCGGCGCCTTTCAGCGCCGGCGAATAGGCGAAATCCGCCAGGCTGCCCGCCTTGCGTCCGACGACCCCGCGATGTCTGGGGCCGATCCGGTTCGCGTCCGGCGAATGGCAGGCGAAGCATTTTTCGTAAACCTCCTCGCCCTTCGCGGGATCGCCGCCAGCCCATGCGATGGGGCTGGCGGCGCTCGCGAAAGCCAGGATCAGGATCGCGGTCACGACGGGACGGCGCACCGCCGTGGATAGACCCGCCATCCTGTCCGCTCCCTGACGCACGGGGTCAGCCGCCAAAGCTCAGGGCGGTGCCAGGCAGGGGGATACCCAGCACGGTCTGCAAGGCGACGAAGTGCATGACCTCGTCAGCCGCCAGACGGGCGGAGACCTGCGCGAGCATCGGGTCGGTGAAAGACGGGATGACGCCCAAATAAGCGTTGGCCGCGCCCTTTTCGAGCCGTGCCGCCAGCCGCAGCACATCCGCTTCGTTCTTCGGTCCGGCAGCGGTGACAACTTTCGTGTATTCGTCCTTGCTCTTCGGCGCCACCGGCATGCCGCCGAGTTTGCGGATCGTGGCTTCCAGCGCCGCCGCGTGTTCCTTGTGCTGGCTCTGGAACGTCACCGCCACCTTCAATGTTCCCGGGCTTATCAGCCCGGATTCCGCGCCCACCTGATACACGGCAATCGCCTCCTGTTCCAAACCCAGGGCGGTGTTAAGGATGCCGACATCCTGTTTCGGGTTGGTGCTGGCCGCATTGGCCACGCGGGCGGCGAGCGTGTCATAGCCGACCAGAAGTGCGACGGCGCTGGCGGACAGCACCGCCTTGCGGCGCCCGGCAATGAAACCTTTGGGTTGGATCAACGTGTTTGTCATGGTGAGTTTCCTTTCCTCGCGACATTGCGTGGATCGAAGCGAAGCAGCGAAGGGCATCTCCGCGCAATCGAGAAACGATGGCGTGGGACGGCTGGCCGCGAGATCGGGACGTTCGGCCGAAACCGCGAAAAATAATCCGTGCCATACATCCAAAGCCGCGGGGGATGCGTAAGAAGCGTGGAAGCACACGGAAAAAGAGGTGCAGCATGCGGCTCGTCGATGGCGGTTCAGCCCAGGAAACACAGGACATTTTGGGCGAGATTTTCGCGCATATTCATTTGTGTCACGTATCGTGGCAACGGGTTCCAGTGGAACGCCAGGCCTCGGGCCGCGCCCGGCTTTATGTCGCGGGCGACGGCATCTGGCCGCTGACCGTGGCGCCGGGACATGAGGAACTGGCAAGCCCGGGAGACCTGATTTTGCTGGCTCCGGGGCGGCCGATGGTGGCGCCGCCGTCCGATAAGGCACACCGTGTGCTGACGGGCGAATTGACCTTTGGGGCAGGCGCCGATCACCCTTTGCTTCAGGCACTGCCGGATATCGTGCTTGTCTCTCGCGCCGCACGCGAACGCGATCCTTGTTTGGATGAAACTGTCCGGCTGTTGCTGCGCCATTTGCTGTTCGGAAACCGCACGTCGATGGCAGTTTTAACACGGTTATCGGAAATCGTAATGATCGAAATCATTCGCTCCGCCGCGCGTGAATCGTCCGTTCTGACCAACGTCATGGGCGCGTTTCACGATCGCCGGATCGGCGCCGCGCTTGCACTCCTGCACCGGGAATCGGATCGCGCCTGGACCGTGCAATCGCTGGCGGCGGCGGTGGCGATGTCGCGCAGCCGGTTCGCCGCCCGGTTTCAGGCGGTGACAGGGCATGGTCCCCTGAGCTATTTGCGAGACTTACGGTTGCGCCAGGCCGAGGCGCGGCTGCGCTCCGGTGCGCCAAGTGTGCGGGAGGTCGCGCGTCACGCCGGATACCGATCCGCCTCTGGGCTGACCCGCGCCTTCGCGCATCGTTTCGGCCAAACGCCAGGCGCGATGCGCCCGGTTCAAACGGGCTGAGTCAACATCGCCACGCGCGACATGAAATCCGGCGGTTTGCCGCCCGCCAGCAAGGGCGCCGCATCGCCGATCACGTCGAGAAACGGGATCAACCAGGGTAGATCGTCTTTGGAGAAGTCGCCGAGAACATAGGACAGCACACGCTCCTTCGATCCGGGATGGCCGATCCCCAGGCGCACCCGCCAATACTCGGGCGTTCCGAGTTGACGGTCCATGCTGCGCAGCCCGTTATGTCCGGCCGCGCCGCCGCCTATTTTGACTCGCAATTTCCCCGGCGCCAGATCGAGTTCGTCATGGAACGCCACGATCGATTCAGGCGGTAGCTTGTAAAACGCCGCGGCGGCCTGCACGGACTCGCCGGACGCGTTCATATAAGTCAGGGGTTTCAGGGCGAGGATTTTCTCGCCGCCGATCGTGCCCTCGGCCACCAGGCCCTTGAATCGGTTCCGCCACGGGGAGAACCCGTGGCGGATAGCGATGACGTCGAGCGCCATAAAACCGATATTGTGCCGGTTCTTCGCCATGCCCGGCTCCGGATTGCCCAGGCCGACCCAGAGTAGCATGGCGTTTCCCCGTCAGAGGATCCCCGGGTGGGGATCAGCCCTTCTTCGCAGCGGCTTTTTTGGCCGGTGCCCGGGTCCCGCCGCCACTGCCACCGGCAGCAGCACCACCTGCCGGCGCCGCGGCTTCTTCGACCTTCGTCGGCGGCACGACCGTGGCGATCACGAAATCGCGCGTATTGACGGGCTTCGAGTTTTCGGTCCCCTTCAGATCGTGCCAGCGCACGTTGTCGTTGAAGTCCAGCGGGCTGAGATCCGCGGTGAACTGATCGGGGATTTGGTCGGCGTTGCAAAACACATCCACAACGTGCATCACCACGTTCAAAACCCCGCCCCGCTTCAGTCCTGGGCTTGTCCCATCGTTATCGAAATGCACGGGCACCTGAACCTTGATGCGCTCGCCGGGCACCAAACGCTGGAAATCCACGTGGACCGGATTGTCGGTCACGGGGTGGAACTGCACGGCGCGGATCAGCGCGCGCACCGGTTCGGCGCCGGTCTGAACTTCATACAAGCGGGACTGCCAGCCGCCGCGATGTAGTTCTTTCAGCACGTCGCGCGGTTCCAACGAGATCAGAATGGGTTCGATTTTGCCGCCGTAAATTACCGCGGGAACTTTTCCCGCCCGCCGAGTCGCTCGCGCTGCCCCCTTACCTGCTTGCGCGCGTGTCTCGGCCGCGATCGTCACGATGTTGGCCATGGTCTCTCTCCTGAATGACAAAACGCCGGCCTCCAGGGGTGCCAGCGAAGCGCGTGCGTTTACAGCAGAGTTTTCGGCGCGGCAAGGGGATGGAAACAGCGCGGGAACTCACGAAGAAAACGACCCAACCAGCGCGCCCACGCCTTCGGTGACCGCCTCCCAATCATCGACATTGCGGTCCTGCGGCGCGATCAGCAGATGATCCGCGCCGATGGCGGCGTAACTGTCCACCAACGCCCGCAACACGCCGCGATCCTTGCCGTCCCATTGGACGCGCATGGAAATCGTGAAATCCGGGCCGGGCCGGGCTTCGCGCAGACGCGCGATCAGCGGTGCGGCCTGCTCCGCCGTGTGGCCGCTGCCGTGCCAGGCATCGCCGATGCGGATGGTGCGTTTCAGCGCGGCGTCGGAACTTCCGCCGAACCACAGCGGGATGCGGCTGACGGGCATCGGGGTCATCGACATCCCCTCGATTGCGGCCGGGATATAGCGGCTGACGAAGGTCACGGGGTCTTCGGACCAGACGGCCCGCATCATGGCCAGGCCCTCGTCCAGGCGGCGGCCGCGTTCGTTGAAGGGGACGCCAAGCGCGGCGAATTCTTCCTTCAGCCAGCCGGACCCCGCGCCCAGGATCAGGCGGCCCTCGGAAAAATTGTGCAATGTCGCCAGTTCTTTCGCCAGCGGCAGCGGGTGGCGCATGGGCAAGACGAGGACGCTGGTGCCGAGCCTGACGCGTTTGGTGACGGCGGCGGCCAAGGTGAGGGAGAGGACGGGGTCGAAGAACAGCGGCGAACGCGGAAACTTGTCTCGGGGCACGATAATATGCTCGCTGACCCAGACATCTTCGAGACCCAGGGCCTCGGCGCGTTCGGCGTGGCGGCGGATGAGGGTGGGCGTTGCCTGTTCGCCCGCGTGGGGGAGGTGGATGCCGTATTTCATGTCCGCGTCCTTGTTCCGGTTACGGGCAACATAGCGGCAAGCGGTCGCGAAACGTAGGTGGGGGAGGGTCTTGTTTCTGGGCTGCGTCCGGCTGGAAGCGTCGCAGCGCTTGTTGGGTAAATAGGGAAAAATATTCTTTTTATCGACTCTGTTATTGTCATTCGGGATAAAATATTCCAAATCTTCTCCGAAACCCGATGCCACCCGATTTGAAGCTCCAGGAATGACGCGCCTCATGACCCCCCTCCAAAACCCTTCTTCGTCCATGGCCAAGGCGCTGGCCCGCGCCGATCTGGCGCGGTCTCTCGATGTCGCGTTCGCGAGCGGCGACACACACCAGCGGCTGCGGCTGCTGCGGGACGGCACGGACGGGCCAACGGTGTTCACGACCTCCTTCGGGTTGGAGGATCAGGTGCTGACCCATCTGATCGCCGCGGCGGCGATTCCTGTCCGTTTCGCCACGCTGGATACCGGCCGGATGTTCGCTGAAATTTATGCGTTATGGGCGGAGACGGAGGCGCGGTACGGCATTCGCGTGCAAGGGTTTTACCCGGACACCGTGGGCGTCGAGCACCTGGTCGCGCGGCAGGGGATCGACGGCTTCTACGACGGCAAGCCGCAACGCGAGGCGTGCTGCGGCGTGCGCAAAGTCGAGCCTTTGGGCCGCGCTCTGGCAGGCGCGTCCGTCTGGATAACAGGCCTGCGCGGCAGCCAATCGGCGGCCCGCCTGGGCATGGCGTTCGTCAGCCACGACCCCGCGCGCGACCTGATCAAGGCCAACCCGCTGTTCGACTGGACCCGCGAACAGGCGGCGGACTTCGCCGCAGCGGAAATGATTCCCATCAACCCTTTGCACGGCCGCGGTTTCCTCTCCATCGGCTGTGCCCCCTGCACCCGCGCCATCGAACCCGGCGAGCCGGAGCGCGCGGGCCGCTGGTGGTGGGAAGACGAGACGTTGAAGGAGTGCGGCCTGCATGTCGCTCCCGGTGGGCGCCTGGTCCGTGGCGGAGCATCGGCATGAAAACGCTGTCGCGCCTGGAACGGCTGGAGGCCGAGAGCATCTTCATCTTTCGGGAAGTCGCCGCCACCGCCGATAGTCCGGTATTAATGTATTCGATCGGCAAGGATTCCGGGGTTTTGCTGCACCTCGCGATGAAGGCGTTCCATCCGGCGCCGTTGCCGTTTCCGCTGCTGCATGTCGATACGACCTGGAAATTCCGGGAAATGATCCAATTCCGGGACACGCTGACGAAGGAACTTGGCGTCGAATTGATCGTACACGTCAACGAGGATGGTTTGCGCGCCGGCGTCGGACCGTTTGCCTCGGGGTCCCGGCTGCACACCGATGTGATGAAGACCGAAGGCCTCAAACAGGCGCTGGACAAATACAAATTCGACGCGGCCTTTGGCGGCGCGCGCCGGGACGAGGAAAAATCCCGCGCCAAGGAGCGGGTGTTTTCGCTCCGCTCCGCCGCACACCGCTGGGATCCAAAGAACCAGCGGCCCGAGCCCTGGCATCTCTACAACACGCGGAAGGCGCCGGGCGAGAGTTTCCGTGTGTTTCCGTTGTCGAACTGGACCGAAGCCGATGTCTGGGACTACATCGCGCTGGAAAATATCCCGGTCGTGCCGTTGTATTTCGCCGCGCCGCGCCCGGTGATCGCGCGCGACGGCATGCTGATTATGCGCGACGACGACCGCATGGTGTTGCGTCCCAATGAGACGGTCGAAACGAAAATGATCCGTTTCCGCACGCTTGGCTGCTACCCCCTGACCGGCGCGGTGGAAAGCGAGGCCGCGACTCTGCCCGCCATCATTGCGGAAATGCGGGGGTCGCGAACCTCCGAACGCCATGGACGCGCGATCGATCGCGACGGCGCGGGCTCCATGGAACAGAAGAAACAAGAGGGGTATTTCTGATGAGCGCCGCTCTCCAGCTTCCGGACGCCAAGCCCGCCGCGGATGGGAATTCGCTGCTGCGCTTTCTGACCTGCGGGTCGGTCGATGACGGAAAATCGACGCTTTTGGGAAGACTGCTGTTCGACTCGAACGCGGTGCTGGACGATCAATTGTCGGCGTTGGATCGCGACTCGAAAAAATTCGGCACCCAGGGGCAGGCGCGCGACTTCGCCCTGCTGGTGGACGGGCTGACGGCGGAGCGGGAACAGGGTATCACCATCGATGTCGCCTACCGGTATTTCTCCACGTCCCGCCGATCCTTCATCGTGGCGGACACGCCGGGCCACGAGCAATACACACGCAACATGGCGACCGGCGCCTCCACCGCCGAGCTGGCGATCGTTCTTATCGACGCGCGCAAGGGCGTCCTGCCGCAGACACGCCGCCACGCTTATATCGTTTCGTTATTGGGCGTGAAGCACGTCGTTCTCGCGGTCAATAAAATGGACCTCGTGGGGTTCTCGCGAGACGTATTCGACGGCATCGTGGCGGATTTCCGG
>JAYWAX010000393.1:0-12618 GCA_043782125.1 Acetobacteraceae bacterium
CCACCCGACAGCAAGGCCGGAGGCGATGTTCATGATCGTGGAATTCTGGGTGGCCGCGCCGCCAAACGCGACGGTCCAACGCGCGGCGTCGGTCACGACGGCATCCGCAAGCGCGGCCTGGTAGAACGTGATGTTGTATTTCTCGTTCAGGATCAGGTTGGACACGGTCTGGCTGATGATTGCGTTGGTCCCTGTCCAGGACCCCGCCGCGAAATAGGGCGCGCCGTTTGGATCGACGCCCAGTCCGGCGGTGCTGATCGGCGTGTAACCGCAGTTCGTGAAAGAATTTCCATAGACGACGCAGGCATTCGGATTGGTACTGACGGTCGCCACTGTCCATGTATTGCTGAGATTGGCGGTCGTGCCGGTTACCGTCGTGCTGGTCCCGCTGCCGGTATTCGTCGAAAACGACCCGTTATTGATGGTTGGGTTTGGCGGCTGCGACGCATGCCCGGCAACCGACGACAGCGTCATCCCCGCGGCGGCGGCCATTCCAAACCAAAACCCGCGTGTCTCGATCGTCGCCATGCCGATATCCCCTCGATCCGATCTTCGATGTATCCGGCGCAAGAACGATTTGACGGATGCCAAACCACCGGCCGAACCTCAATTCGAAACCTGTATGAGATAATCGTTTATCATGATCGCCGGAGGGGGGGAAGTCATTTTCATATGCGGCGACTCGGTTTTTGGTTCGACACCGCCCCCGTGGCGGGCGCCGGCGGCAGAAACGGACCGAGCAATTGTTCGCCAAACGCGTCCGGAATTGCGCCGGGAATGCCGTAACGCTCTGGCCATTTTCCTTTTGGTAAGTAAAACGTGCCGAAGACGACATCCAGTAACGGCAACATCGATGCATAATTCTGGCTGATATGCCCGTCCAGGTTGTGATGCCAATGATGGAATCGCGGCGTAGAAATCGCCCAGGCCAGGGGGCCGAAATGCCAGCGGAGATTGGCGTGGATCAAGTAACTCCAGGCCATGCCCGCCACCACGGCGGCCGCGGGCAAAAGGCTGCCCATGGCCCCGTCAGGCGAGGCAAGTCCAAGAATATAAAGCGGAATTAGCCCGCAGATCCGGCTGAACACCATGTCGATCGGGTGTGCGCGGGTGTTGACCAGGAAGTCGATTTTTCTGGCGCTGTGATGGATCGCATGAAACCGCCAAAGAAACGGGACCTCGTGCAGGCAGCGATGCCCCCAGTAATAGCCCAGATCGCCCAACACCAGCGCGGCCGCCGCACGCGCCCACAACGGCGCCTCCGCCACCATTGCGTGCAAGCCCGCCGGTACAATCGCATGCACCGCCAAGGCCAGGAGGCTGAGCGGTGCGCTGAGGAGAAAAGCGGGCAGAAGCCCGTTCAGAAAATAGTAACCCAGATCGACAAACACGCCGTCCCGAAGGATTTTGCCCGGGGTTTGGGCAAAAAGCCGCTCCAACGGCACGAAGACGCATGTCAGCAGCGCCAGCCAGAGGCAGAGACGGCCGGTTTCGGTCGCAAGATGGGTGGCGATCTGGCTGAGATAGTCGGTCATGTTGTTCCGGCCGGGTGCGCGGCGTCGATGCTACCAGCGCCGTGCCCCCGGGGGGAACGATTTTCCGGCCCCGAACAGCCCAATATTCGCGTATCGGCAATCGCCGGGTCGAAACGCGTGCGGAGGGCATCGCCGGGCGGCATTGCCCGCGATACACAAACTTCGGTCCCTGGGGTGCCGCGCCCACTCCGGGGGCGGACCGGCCCGCTTTCGCGAACCGGCCCCAAACCCCCTACGGCATGTCAATCGCGATCTTGATCTTTCGGCCTCAAAGCACGATTATCAGCAGCAGGAAGAGAAGATGCGTCACCATCTGTTCCTCCGATGTTAAGCCGGCTAGGGACCATTCCCCGGCGGCTTTTTCGTTTTACGGGCCATTCGTAAACAATCGGTTGACGCTGCGGGCGTCTCGCAGGGCCGCATGGGACTTGCCACCGGGCGGCGCGGGCGGTTAAGTCCCGCCCATCGGCGAAAAGGGACGTTCATGGCGGTCAATAAAATCTTCCCGGACGCGGTTGCGGCGCTGGCGGGACAATTACGCGATGGCATGACCATCATGTCCGGCGGCTTCGGCCTCTGCGGCATCCCCTCGGCGCTGATCGAGGCGATCCGGACATCCGGCGTCAAAGGCCTCACCATCATCTCCAACAACGCCGGTATCGACGATTGCGGGCTGGGGCTGTTGCTGGCCACGCGCCAGGTGAAGAAGATGATCAGCTCTTACGTCGGCGAAAACGCGACCTTCGCGAAGCAATACCTGGCGGGCGAGTTAGAGATCGAATTCAACCCCCAGGGCACGCTTGCGGAGCGCATTCGCGCGGGCGGCGCAGGCATTCCGGCCTTTTTCACCGCGACCGGCGTTGGTACCGAGATCGCCAAAGGCAAAGCAACCCAGGACTTCGACGGCCGTACCTATATCATGGAACGCGGGCTGCGCGCCGATCTGGCGATCGTCCATGCCTGGAAGGCGGATACCGAGGGCAATCTGATCTACAACATGACCGCGCGGAACTTTAACCCGATTATGGCCACCGCCGCAGACATGGTCGTGGCGGAAGTGGAAGAAATCGTGCCCGCAGGCCAGATCCATCCGGACCACATTATCACCCCCGGCATCTTCGTGAACCGAATCGTTCCGCTGACGGCCTTCGAAAAACGCATCGAACAACGCACTGTGCGCAAGCGCGCCTGAGGAATCCGCGACATGGCCTGGACACGCGATCAAATGGCCGCCCGCGCGGCCAACGAACTGAAAGACGGCTTCTACGTCAACCTGGGCATTGGCATCCCGACCCTGGTCGCGAACTACGTGCCAGACGGCATGTCGGTTCAGTTCCACTCGGAAAACGGCATGCTGGGCATGGGCCCGTTCCCGTTCGAAGGCGATGAGGACCCCGACCTGATCAACGCCGGTAAGCAGACGGTCACGACCCTGCCAACCACCAGCTTCTTCGACAGCGCTGCCAGCTTCGCCATGGTGCGGGGCGGGCACATCGATATCTCCATCCTCGGCGCCTTGCAGGTGGCGGAGAATGGCGATCTCGCGAACTGGATGATCCCGGGCAAGATGGTCAAGGGCATGGGCGGGGCGATGGACCTGGTTGCCGGTGTGCGCCGCGTGGTCGTGCTGATGGAACACACGGCGGGCGGCAAACCCAAGCTGCTTAAACGATGCACCCTGCCGCTGACCGGCGCGGGCGTAATCGACATGATCGTCACCGACCTCGGCGTGTTCGAAGTGGCGCGCAAAGGCCAGGACGGCGGCCTGCGGCTGCTGGAAATCGCCCCCGGCGTCACGCTGGACGAGCTACGCGAGAAAACCGAAGCGCCATTCCTGATCGCCAACGGCTGACTCTGGGCCGTGTCAGGCGTATCGACCGGTCAGCCCGGCGATGGTCCGGGTCCAGACCGCGTCCATTTGTGCCGTCCACTCTGCGCCCAGTACGTCTTTAAACACGGCCATGACGGTCCAATAGAAGCGGTCGAACATCCCCGGCTCGACCCCCAGCCCCTCATGGTTGACGCGCTCGATCTGGACCAGATTCGCGCCGTACGCTTTGTCGCCGAGATAATCCAGCAGGCTTTCCATCGTGACCTGAAACATCTGGCCGCGGACAAGCCCGCCTTTGTCGCGAACGAACAAGGCCTCGACCTCCGGCATTTCGGCGAACAGGCGTTCGAAGATCAGGGCCATCGGATCTCCGACACGCGCCGACACGCGTTCCAGGGTCTCCACGATAATGGCGGCGTCGTCGCTCATGCACGCTCCGGGCGTTATTTCGCGCGCAGCATCCACGCTCCCGCAGGATAACGGAAGCCCGGCCGCATGACCGATATTCTACGACAACTGAACCAGGCTCAGACGATCGCCAATGCGGGCGCTCTGACAGAGGCCGAGGCGATGTGCCGGAATATCGTCCGCGCCGCGCCGGACATGCCGGAAGCTGCCGCCATGCTGGGCTTTATTCTCGGCCGCCTGAACCAGTTCGATGAAGCGCGGACGCTGCTGGAAACCGCAATCGCAGCGCGCGGCGACGTGGCGCACTGGCATTTGGAATTGTCGCAATCCTACCGCCGCGCCGCGCGCCTGGAGGACGCTCTGGTTCTCGCCCGGAAAGCGGTGGCGCTCGCGCCCGCCGACCCGCGGTTCCACGTCGGCCTCGCCCGGGTCCATGTCGAGCTTGGCCAGCAGGAGGCGGCGCGCGACGCCTTGCTGAAAGCCCAGGAATGCGCGCCGGAAGACGTAGAGGCGCATCTGGCCTTGGCGCATCTGTTGCTCGCGGAGGGCGAATACGTCGCGGGGTGGCAGGAGTACGAATGGCGCTTCCGGGCACCGCGCTTTCAGACGTCGATGCCCCGCTTCACCGGCCCGGTCTGGAACGGCATGCGCCTTCCTGGGCGCCGTATCCTGGTGGCGGCCGATCAGGGATTCGGCGACGCGTTTCAGTTCTGCCGGTATCTGCCGCTGGTGGCGGAACGGTGCGCCGGTGTCGTGGTGCTGTGCCGTGCGCCACAGATTCCCGTGTTCTCGCGTCTGCCGGGCGTCGAGTCCTGCGTCGTCAGTATCGCCGACGTGGGACCGCATGCTGCCTGGTGCTGGATGGCCAGCCTGCCCCGGCTGTTTGGCACAACCCAGGACACGATTCCCGGCGGAGGCGCTTACCTGTCCCCTGATCCGGCGCGGCGCAGCGCCATGGCCGCCCGCCTGCCCGCCGGAGGCAAACGGGTCGGATTGGTCTGGGCTGGCAACCCCGAAAACACCGCCGATTGGCGGCGCTCCCTGCCCCTGTCGATGCTGGCGCCGCTGGCGGAGATTCCTGGGCTGAGCCTCGTGTCGCTGCAACTCCAGCCGCCCGAGGCGGATCGCGCGGCAATGGCGCGTATGGGGATTTTCGATATTTCGGCGGCATTGACCGACTTCGGGGAAACCGCGGCGGCGATCGCCAACCTGGATCTGGTTGTCGCGGTGGACAGCGCCGTCGCGCACCTGGCCGCGGCGATGGGCGTGCCCACCTGGATCCTCGTCTATCAGCCCGCCGATTGGCGCTGGTCCATCGGGCGGGAGGACAGTCTTTGGTATCCCGCCGCCCGGTTATTCCGCCAGACCCGGCCCGGCGACTGGACCGGTCCGGTCGCGCGGCTGATCGACGCCGCCCGCGGCCTTGTCTGACCGCATTGCCCTTTGGACGGCGCGCGGCCCGCCAGAGAGGCGGTGCCCGACTGCATCCCGAGCGGCCCGCCGCGTGGCCCAACCCCCTGGCGGCGGAAGCCAACGCAACCATCGTGACGGCCAGTCAGAACGGTCGCGCCGGACAAATAACAGCAGCCGGCGGGATCGGGCTGGTGCCGGGGTTGCGTACGGCCATGACGGGCGCCTCGCGATACGGTACAGCGGGTTGGAGAATTCCGGGTCAATGGTCGCGATGAAAAAAACGGCGGCACCCGTCAGGTGCCGCCAGGTTTGGGGAGGAGTCCAAGAGAAAAGGCAAGCTTGCTCGCCTTTCGAAAGGAAAAATGCCGGGAGTCACGCCTGACGGCATTGATCTGGATCAACACCGCGGATTTTACGGCCCGGGCGACGCCCAACGTTAAAGGAATCGCGCGGCCTTCCCCTCCACATCATTGTCCGGTCAGGCCCATGAGTGTCCGGTTAAATCTCCCAGGTGGTTGTAGGCGATTTCGCTTTGAGTCCAGGCGCCCAGAGCCGGCCCTCGACCGGCTTTTGGCGCGGAGACGGCTTCGCGCCGAAGCGCTCAGCGATCTCCGCGTCTTCACGCCCTCCGCGATAAAATGCGGGCGTGGCGGCAAGGGAATGCGTTTGCGGGAAGCTTCCCCACGGCGTTGCATGCGCCCATGCGCCCATGCGCCCATGCGACGGAAGACACGGGCTCCAACCGGACATTCAGGGGCTTGACCGAACCATCGGGTGCGGCACTGGACCGCGACCCCCGGTCCGCTCGGGCCGAACCATGCCGTGGAGGGGCTGACGCTCGATCGAAGCGGTTATACGCGCGCGCCGCTTTGGCCGCTGAAGGCCAGCATTGTCCAGTTCGATCTCACCAACGTTCAGAACGTAAAAACCTTCGATCGTGGCGGGTCTTGCTCCTTCCCAGGGGGCGGGAACGATGACGGCGCGGGCGGTTCCGGGCAAGCGGGCCGGCCGATGTCAGCTTCGCGCCGTGCCTCGGCCCGCTCCTCCCTCGCCCGGCCCAAAGCCCAGGAGCATGGCGAGTCTCTGGGCGATGGCCCGCATGGTGGCGGGGTCGAGACGGCCGATGACCTCGCCCATCGCCGAGAGCCGGATCGTTTGCGGCCAGTCGGCCATGACCTGAGATGGGCTTTTCAAGCCGTTGTCCGCCGTGGGCGCGAGGTCGATCCGCAAGCCGATCCCCTCCCGCCTCTCAGATGTTATCGGCAGGATCGTCGCATACGCCAGTTCGGCGAAAACGTCGGATCGCACCACGACCGCGGGCCGTGCCTTGTCGCCGGGCATCCGGACCACGACGACGGACCCGCGCCGGATGGCGCCGGGGTCTACCGCCATTCCGATGTATCGGCGATCCGCGCTTCGAACGCTGACGCCATGGCGTCCTCGCCGGGCGTCAGCCGCGAGAGACGCCGGCATTCCTCGGCCATGCGGGCGCGGTAAGCGGGGTCGTTTGGGTCCGGCAACCACAGCGTGACGGGCCGCAAACCGCGTGCGCGTTGCGACGCGCGATGACGGGCGACACGGGCGCGAGAGGGTTCGGAGCTTTCCATGTGTTACAGGTAACGGATCGGCGGGGCGGTTTCAAGGACGGCGCGCGGGCTTCGCGCGGGGGCGGGGACGGCGGAACGGCACGCTTCCGCTCCTGGCCCGGACATGACACGATCCGCTCGTTTCTCGCGCGGCGCGGGCGGGCCGGAAAAGGGGACATATGCCACTCATTGGCGCGTTCAAGGAGCTGTTTCCGGGCGGGTCTCCGCTGTTCTGGATCGTGCTGATCTCGGCGATCGCCGCGAGCTATGTCTGGTTCCATTGGGTCGATGCGTTGAAGGAGGGCGGACGCGACCGGGCGCGTCTGCTGCGCCGGTTGCGGCGCGGCGGCGATTGGCGCGACCAATATGTTTGGCGGCTCCGGCGGTTTCTGGCCCATGTCGATCGCTTCCTGGGCGACACGCGCCGGCCGGGGCCCGCCTGTCGCTGGGTGACGGGTGGCGGACCATGGCCGTGCTGGACCGCCAGATCGTTCGACATATGCGCGCTGATGGCCGTGATATATCCGTTTCTGAGCATTTACGCGACGTGGTTGTGGAGCGGTGAGGCGGGCGATCTCGGCGAAAGTCTTGGGTTATTGGCTGAGCCCAATCCTGGCGCCAGGGCCCTGTCCGCGGCGACGCTTGGCCCGATGCTGTTTTGTTCTGTGAAATTGGCCCGGGCGACTGGCCGCGCAGTGCTTTTATGGGGCATAATCTTGCTGGTATTCATCGCTGTTGCTGTCGCTGGCTCTATCACTGTCACTGCCCCTGTCGCTTACGTTGTTGCTTTCGTTGTTGCTGGCGCTGTTGTTGTCGCCGTTGTTGTCGCTGGCGCTGGCGCTGGCGCTTTCGTTGTCGCATTCGCTTTCGCTGTCGCTGTCGCTGGCGCTGTCAGTGTCGGTATCGGTGTCGCTGTCGCTGTCTTGTATTTTGCGAGAAAAGCCAACAATGCCAACCGGCTCGCGCTTTTCCGGTTCTGTTACTGGCCCGCGATGTTCGCGGCTTCCCTCGGCGGCCTGGCGGTCCTGGTACGATACCGCGCGGCAGTGGGACCATCCTTGTTGCTATTGATGTTGACCACGATCCCGCTTGTAAACCTCCCCTTCGACTGGGCTTCGATCGGTGTCACCCGCGGCCTGTTACGACGCGGCAGCGCGCGCACCGCCTCGCTTGCGCTTCCCTTCTGGCTGGGGATCGCGGATTTTCTGATCGGCCTTGTCCTTCTCGCTTTGCTGGCCTGCGCGCTGGTCGTGACACTCCACGCCGCCGATGCGCTGGTACTCGCGGCCGGCGCGGAAAAACCCCTGGTCGATGTGCCAAAACGCCTGCTGGCGCTCGGACAACAGCCCTATGCACCCGAAAACTGGTGGGTCTATCTCACCCTGTTTTCCACCCTGATCCCCAGCGCCTTCAACCTCGGCATCGGCCTGATCAGCCTCGCCACCGTCACATTCCCCCGGCACCGCCAGGCGCTGATCCGCCGAATCGCCAGCCTCAGCGCCGATGGCAAAGGCGAGGGTGGCACACGGTTCGAAATTCTCGTCAGCCTCGCGAGCCCCGTCTTTTTCGGCACCTTCGCCACCGGCCTGCTGATCTGGGCCACCGTCGCGGTACTGGGCCACCTGGGTGGCAAAATCCTGTGGTGGTTCCTTGGCCATCTCGCCTGGGTCGAATGGCTGATGATGAAACCCTGATTCGTCACGGCTTCCCGGCCGGCACGGACACCACCCGCCGCGGCATCGTTGGCGCCGTCCCAATCCCGCCAACATCGATCGCCGGCATGGCGGTCGCGATTTCCTTCAGCACCGCATTGGCGAGTTCGTTGTACCGGCCGAAACTCCGCCGCAAACGCGCGCGCCAGATCGGGATGCCGCCATTGGAATGCAGTTCGTAAACCGACTCGCGCCCGTCCAAAGCGGAGCCCGCGTGATCCCAGGCCGCCGCCAGCAAGGCGGCGCGTTGCAGCGCCGTGTAACCGCCGCCCCCGAAGGTTTCTTCCAGACCCGCGGCGACCTCGGGCGAGGCCAGATCGCGATCCGTGGGCGCCACGATCATCGACGAACCGGGCAAAATGCGCAGCGTTTCGGTCAACCGCTGGCGCGCGTTCAGCATCGCGAGACTGCCAACGGCGATGTGGTTGTGGTTGGGGTAACAATAGCCCTCCGGGGTGAACATCGGGTCCAACTCGGCCGCCACGATACAGGTGCGGACGGTCTGCACGTCGGCGATCATGTCCACCAACATGTCCACGGTCGGGGCCTGTTGCGCGAGGCCCATCGCATCCGACAGCGCGAGGCCCAGACCGAGGGCGAACTCGCCTTTGGAGAGCCAGCAATAGAGCTGGTGCCAGAACAACCAGCGCGCGATCGGATCGACGTTGGCGTCGAGGAAGAACAGCCGGTTGTTCGGGACGAACACGTTGTCCAGCCACATCTGTCCGTCGAGTTCGTCATTGCGCGACGACAACGGTGAGACAAACGGGTTGGCATCGCGAGAGGACGCGCGGCGGCACAGCACCGTCACGCCCGGAGACGCGATGGGCACGATGCAGGTGACGCGGTGGCCGTTGTATTCGCAGGCAGAATTGGCGCCGATATACACGTCGTCGACATAAGCGGGGCTGGTGAACATGCCGACCTTGCCGGTGAGATACAGGCCCAGAGGCGTTTCCTTGACGACGCGCAGCGCGGCACGGTCCGTTACATCGGGACGCATGCGATAGCCGATCGTGGCCTGTCCGGAGGAGAAGGTCAGGAACCGGCCGCTGCCCGCAATCGAACGGCGATACGCCAGCGCGTTTTCGATCTGCCCTGGAAATTTGCCGTAGGCACGCACAGCGGTCTCGATGCCCAGAGCGATCAAGGCGCCATAGGCCGGGGTGTGGGTAACATTACCCGCGTTGACGAAGGTGGTGGCGGAATAGCTCGCCCCCAGTTTCCGCAGATCGGCGGGGGCGCGCGGCTCGATAGCCCAGACGGGCGTGCCGGCTTCGGTCATCAGAAGATCGCGCCAGGCTGGGTCGAAATGGCGATCGTACCAAACGGCATAGACGTCAACCATCGCGGCCGTGGCAGGGTGGGTGGCGACGTCTCCCACCAGGCCGGCGTTCATGGCCCAGATGCGGCGTCCGTCGCGCAGGGATGCTTTGTAATCGGAGCCTGTGCGCATGGTTTCCTCGTTTGGTCTTCGACCGCCTGTTTGGGCGCCGGTCTGCGGGTGCGATGGCCGGCGTATCGCAGTCACCGGGCGCGGCACCATGGGGCGATCCGTGCCGCAAGCGGTCCTTGGGCCAGGCCCGTCGATGCAATCGCCGGCAGCCGCCAAGGCTCTCAAGGCACCGACGTTAGAGCATGATCGCTTCAAGTTGAAGCGATCATGCTGTTACGCATTTGTTTGAGAGAGCAATTCACGTTTGAGGTTGAAGTCAACCTCAAACGATCGCGCTCTAACCTGTCCCGGCGAGGCCGCAAACCGCGCCCGCGTGTGCGGCGGCCACGAGACCAATCCCCTGAATCGGGATTTGAGACTTATTTTAAAATTATATTTCTTTTTCCGATTAATGACGATAAGTTCGGGAAACCTGCCGCGCAAGCGCGGCGAACCCAAAATGGGAGACATCGCATGCCGACGGCCGTGGAATTTGGCGAGCGCTACACCCAGCAAATCCTGCGGGACCGGGGAATTCCCGAATCCGCAGTGAAAGCCGCGATCGCCCGGGGCCATGGAACCGGCATCGCGGAGGGCAAGAGGCTGCATCGCCACACGTTCCATGGTGCAGGCGGCAGCGCCTGGGTTTTGCAGGCGATCGCGCGCGGCGGCCAGGTTCTGTCCGGCTGGATCGAGCCAGATCGCGGCGCCGCTCCGCGAGTCGTGCCGCGACCGCCGTCCGGCGGTCAAAGATCGTTGCCGGCGGTACAGCTTCAGATGTTCAGCGACGGGGAACGCCAATACCACGCGTTGTCGCGCAAACCCGTGGCGGTGTCCCATCGCTTCGAAGACCTGGCGATCGCCGATTACGATTGCGACGGCTCGGTACGTGGGCTGGAGTTTCTGGGACGCATGCACGGGACGCTCGAATTTCACCTGCGCAAAGCGTCTCTTGCGACGCAAGGTTTTCATCTCCGCAGCCTCGACGCTCAGACCAATGGCATCCTGATCGGGCTCCTGCGCTCCTTGAATATCGGCGGCGTTTCGGTTGGGGCGTTTCCGGGCCAGCACGGGTTGCTTCTACCGGCGGTTTAAAGCATCGGTCAGGCCGTTTGGAGCGGCGGGGGCGATCCTTACAATCGAAAAATTTCATCATCCTGCCAACTTTCATTTATCCGGCAGTTGGACTAGGTTAAACCCGTTGGCCGCCGGGACACGCGGCGCGGGCTTACGGCCCGGAAAAAGTTACCCGGCGGTCCAGCCTTACGAACTTCGGAAAGGAAGAGACATGGCGGCGCTCAAGGGAAGCAAAACAGAGGGTAATTTGAAGGCCGCGTTCGCGGGTGAATCGCAGGCGAATCGGCGTTACCTGTATTTCGCGCAGAAGGCCGACGTCGAAGGTTATAACGATGTCGCGGCCGTTTTCCGCTCCACTGCGGAAGGTGAAACCGGGCATGCGCATGGGCATCTCGAATATCTCGAGGAAACGGGCGATCCGGCGACCGGCCTGCCGATCGGCTCGACTTCGAACAACCTCGCGGCGGCTGTCGCGGGCGAGACGCACGAATACACCGATATGTATCCGGGCATGGCACGCACGGCCCGCGACGAAGGCCACGACGAAATCGCCGATTGGTTCGAGACGCTGGCGAAAGCCGAGCGCTCGCACGCCGGCCGCTTCCAGAAAGCCCTGAACGAACTGGGCTGACCCCAAGACCCGGCCTTTCCGTTACCCAGATACGGGAAGGCCGGACTTCGTTCCCACAAAGAAAGAGATGACCATGCGCGAAGGTAGCCTGGAGGCGCCGACCCGCCACCCGATTCCGTGGCAGGACGAATCGTACTACGATCCCCAGGAAATCGAACTGGAACTGCGGCGCGTTTTCGACATTTGTCACGGGTGCCGCCGTTGCTTTAATCTTTGCGACTCGTTTCCGCGCCTGTTCGACCTCGTCGATGCCTCGCCGACCGAAGAGCTGGATGGCGTCAAAAGCGAGGACTTCAAACAGGTCGCCGATGCCTGCACATTGTGCGACATGTGCTATATGACCAAATGTCCTTATGTGCCGCCGCATGAATTCAACCTGGATTTTCCGCATCTCATGCTGCGCTACCGCGCGATGGAAGAAAAGCAGGGCAAGGTGCCCTTGGTGGACCGGCAACTCGCCGAGACCGATCGCAACGGAAAAATGGCCACTTTGGTGTCCCCGATCGCCAATTGGGCGACCGCGCGCGACAACAAAATCGTTGGTCCGGTGCTACGGAAAATCGCCGGCTTTCATCCGGACGTGGAACTGCCGAAATACGCGTCGCGTTCGTTGAAAGCGCAGGCCGTAGTTTCGCCCGGCGTCAACCGGGACGCACCTGCCTCTGGGCGGAAGGCCGTGCTGTACGCAACGTGTTTCGGCGATTACAACAATCCTGGCGTTGGCGTCGATTTGATCGCCGTGCTGCGGAAAAACGGCGTCGAAACAGAGGTCGCGCAGCCGAAATGCTGCGGCATGCCGCTGCTGGAACAAGGCCGCATCGCCGATGTCGCCGCCAACGCGAAAATTGTGTCCGCCGAACTCGGGCCGTGGATCGACAAAGGTTACGACGTCATTGCTTTGGTCCCGTCCTGCGCGCTGATGTTGAAGTTCGAGTGGAAGTTGATCCTGCCGAACGAACCCGCGATCGAGAGATTGTCGCGCGCCACCTT
>JAYWAX010000394.1:0-4582 GCA_043782125.1 Acetobacteraceae bacterium
GACAACCATGGCTTCGTACCCGGGAACCGGTTTGCCACTGCTGCCGTAACGGATATCGCCGTCCCGGTTGCTGATGAAAATATGCAGCATTTCGGTTGAACCGATGCCGTCCAGGATGTCCACGCCGACCATGCGGCGCCAGCGCAGCCCGACATCTTCGGGCAAGGCCTCGCCCGCCGAAATGCACCGGATCAGCCGTTGCGATCCCGCGCCAGGCCCGATCGCCGGGTGCGACAACAGCGCGGCGTAGAGCGTGGGAACGCCGCCGAAAATCGTCGGTTGAAAGCGGGCCATCATCTCCAGCACAACATCCGGCGTGGGCCGGTCCGCCAGCAGCACCGCGCGCGCGCCCACCGCCATCGGGAAGGTCATGGAATTGCCCAACCCATAGGCGTGAAAGGCTTTGGCGATGGAAAACATCGTGTCGGAGGGGCCGATTTTCAGCACCCCGGCGCCGTAGGTTTCCGCCGTCGCGCGCAGACTGCCATGGACGTGGCGCACGCCCTTGGGCATGCCGGTCGAGCCAGAGGAATAGAGCCAGAACGCCGTTTCGCCGGCGGGCGCGCCGGCGGATTGTGTCGTAGGATCGCCCGACGCGAGGAAATCGTTCAACCCCACGAAGCGCGAATCGCCGGACAGCGCGGGCGCGGTCCCATCCGGCGTCGCGACAATAATTTTTCGCAATGACGGCGAGGCCTGGATCAGCGGCAGCAGCGCGGGCAGCAGTGGCGCCGAAATCGCGAGGGCTTCGGCGCGGCTGTCCTCCAACACGTATTGGACCGTGTCGGGCGTCAGCAGCGTGTTGATCGGCACCGGGACCACGCCGGCCCGCAAGGCGCCCCAGAAAACGACCGGAAAATCGACGGTGTCGAGCATCGACATGACCATCCGCCGTTCTCGCCCGATCCCATGCGCGGCCAGCGCTCCGGCGAAGCGGCGCGTCGCGGTCGCGAGCCCGCCGCGGGTCAGTGCGCGCGCGGCATCTTCGAAGGCGATGCCATCTGGATCGCCGTCTTGCAGGTGACGGTCCACGAACCACTCCACCGCGTTGCCGTTCACCGTCATCGCGCCGCCTCCTGTTTGGAGACTGGATTGCCCTGTGGCGCGCCGGGGATCAACTGGATTCCGGTGGGGGGCGTCCGGTCGCGCCACGCTCCGGCGGGCCAGGGCATGGCGTGAACGCTCTTGAGTTCGTCGAACAAGATATCGGTGCCAAGATCGGCGAGACGGTAGAGTTCGGATCGTATGTTCGATGTGTTGCGCAAAAACACCGCGATATCGTAATCCGAATCCGGCCGCGCGTCGCCGCGTGCCCGTGAGCCGTACAGCACCACCCGCTCGATCCGGCCGCCGTACATCCGATCCAGTTCGGATCGGACCCGGACCAAAATCGGATCGTCCGACATCGAAGCCGCCATCGTCCCGTGCCTCCTGCCCGCATCATGGCACGAAACGCCAACCCTGGCATTCGCCGCCGCCATCCCATATGTGACCCAACCGCCACCGCGCCAGACCCCGCCGGACCCGGCGCCACGAGGACCGCATGACCGACGCCGCACTATCTTCTCTTGGCGAAATCGCCCGCCGCCGCACCTTCGCGATCATTTCCCACCCCGACGCGGGCAAGACCACGCTGACCGAGCATTTGTTGCGCGCGGGCGGCGCCATTCAACTCGCGGGCAACGTGCGCGCCAAGGGCGAGCGCCGCCGCACCCGCTCCGACTGGATGAGCATCGAGCGGGAGCGCGGCATTTCCGTCGTCACCTCGGTCATGACCTTCGAGGCGCATGGCTGCATGTTCAACCTGCTGGACACGCCGGGACACGAGGACTTCTCGGAAGATACCTACCGCACGCTCACTGCCGTCGATTCCGCCGTCATGGTGATCGACGCGGCCAAGGGGATCGAGGACCGCACGCGCAAGCTTTTCGAGATTTGCCGCCTGCGCGACATTCCCATCGTCACCTTCATCAACAAATTCGACCGCGAAGCGCAAAACGCGTTTTCGTTGTTGGACGAGGTGGCCTCGGCATTGGCATTGGACACCGCGCCGGTGACCTGGCCGATAGGCCAGGCGGCGACCTTCGCCGGCACCTACGATCTGCGCAAACGCACGATGAACCTCACCTCCGATCTGGCGCAATCCGATCCCCGCCTGCAAACCCTGGGCGAGGAAATCGATCTGGTCCGTGCCGCCTTGCCGGAGTTCGACCAGGAATCCTTCAACGCCGGGCATCTGACACCGGTGTTTTTCGGCAGCGCCATCAAGGGCATCGGCGTGGCCGACCTGCTGACGGGGCTCGCCGAGTTCGGACCGGCGCCGCGAGGGCAGCCGGCGGATAAGCGCATGGTCGCCGCGTCGGAACCGGGTCTTACCGCGCTGGTCTTCAAAATTCAGGCGAACATGGACCCGAACCACCGCGACCGGATCGCGTTTGCGCGGGTGTGCTCGGGGCGGCTGGTGCGGGGGATGCGGTTGAAGCAGGTGCGGACGGGAAAGACGATTCCGCTGACGGCACCGCAGTTCTTCTTCGCGCGGGAGCGGGAAATTGCGGACGAGGCTTTCGCGGGGGATGTGGTCGGCATTCCGAACCATGGAACGTTGCGTATTGGCGATACATTAACGGACGGGGAAATCATCACCTTCACCGGCGTGCCGTATTTCGCCCCGGAAATCTTGCGGCGCGTGCGGCTGGACGACGCGATGAAAGCGAAGAAATTGCGTCAGGCTCTGGTGGAACTGGCAGAGGAAGGCGTCGTGCAGTTGTTCCGTCCCCGCGATGGATCGGCGCCTTTGGTCGGCGTGGTCGGCGTGTTGCAGTTGGACGTGTTGCAGGCGCGTCTCGGCGCGGAATACGGGGTCAAAATCGGGTTCGAGGCCTCGCCGTATAATCTGGCGCGGTGGATTTTCTCGGAGGATCGGGCGGCGCTGGCGTCGTTCGTGGACATTAACCGCACCGCGATTTGCGACGATGTGGATGGAGACCCGGTGTTTTTGTCGAGTTCCGCGTTCATGATGCGGCGTTCGGAGGAACTGGCGCCGAAGCTCACGTTCCGGGATATCAAGGATGTTCGGGTGGAGAAGGAAGCGGCGTAAGGACACGGATAACGGGCGTCGCGGAACGCGCCTTCATCCGAGATGACGGGATCGCTTTGTGTCCCGGGACCCACGGAATATACTTCCAACGGGAATTCCACTCAACGATACGATCTATGTCAGAGACCATCTCTCATGGCACCGATCGTCCCGCCTGCGGTGCTGAAGCAGATGAAGGCGATGCCGAAAGCCGATCAGACCCGAGTCATTGAGGCCCTTGAACAGGTCGCCACCGACCTGACCGTGCGTTTGCCTTTTGTCACCGAAATGACCGGGGAGCCCGGCGTATGGCGGCTGCGCAAAGGAAATTGGCGGGCAACCTTCACGATCGACGGCACCGACGTGGTTGTCACCCGGGTCGGAAACCGGCGGGAGATATATCGATGAACGCGATCGAGATACTGTCGGAAACCCCGGAAACGGTGACCATCAGCCGCGCCGATCTCGCCGCGCTGATCGACGCGGCGGATATCGCCTCGGTTCGAACATGGCACGCGTATGTCGCCAAGGTTGGGCGCGATGCGGCAATCGAGAACAGCTATACAGCCACGGAAGCGAAACGCCTGCTCGCGGGCGAGAGCCCGGTTCGGATATGGCGCGAGAAGCGCGGCATGACGCAGCGTGCCCTGGCGGCCGCGGCGGCGGTCCGGGCCGGGTATCTCAGCGAGATCGAGAGCGGAAAGAAGCCCGGAAGCGTCGCGGCGTACCGCGCATTGGCGCAGGCGCTTACTGTGCCGATGGAAGAGCTTGTCGGCGACGCGTAAGCGGGGGCGGGTCGCGGTGTGCCGGTTCATCTTCACGCCGGAACGGTAGATCGCGCCTGCCGATGGTTGTGACACAGATTTATGCAACAGGCTGCCGCGCATTCGTCGTTCCCTGGACGTCGGGATCAGGCGAACGGTTACACTGTGGCCTGTATGACTGATTTTCGCCGGTCGCGAGGCCGCTCGCTTCCTGGTATCGGCCTTGGCGGCCTATAAGACCGCAACGATGGAATGGCATGATGGCGGCGGAAGACCCAAGCTGGCGGGAGTGGATGCGAGCAGCACAGCTGGGCGACCGCGTGCTCTATGGCGCGCTGCTGACCGCGGCGATCCAGCCGTTGCGGCGGGCCGCCCGCGCGCGTTGGCCGAGAGCGGACGCCGCGACGATCGAGGATGCGGTGCAGGAGACGCTCCTCGCGCTGCACAATTCGCGCCACCTCTACGATCCGGTGCGGCCCTTCATGCCGTTCCTGTTCGGAATTATGCGGTTTCGCGGCGGAGACGTCATGCGCCGAACCCGCCGCGCCGGAGCACGGGAGACATCAATCGACGATGTACCTGAAACCTCCGACGCCCTCAGGACGGATAGCGATCAGGACAAAGGGCTGGAAGCCGACGCATTGCGGGCCGCGATCGCGCGGTTGCCGGACGGACAAAGACGGGCAATTGAGATGACAAAACTGCGGGAGCTATCGTTGGAGGAGGCGTCGACCGTGAGCGG
>JAYWAX010000395.1:0-12570 GCA_043782125.1 Acetobacteraceae bacterium
TAGGTCGCGCGAGAGCTGCCATGGCCGCCGCCCGCGCGAATGGCGGCTGTGTCGCCATAGACCAGCCGCACGCGGTCGTTGGGAACGCCAAGACAGTGGGCGACGATTTGGGGGAAGGTGGTTTCGTGGCCTTGGCCGATCGTCTGGGTGCCGGTGATCAGCAGCACCGTCCCGTCCTCGTCGAATCGAATATCGACATTTTCCGACGGATTGCCGCCGGTGGCCTTGATGTGACAGGCAAAGCCCAGGCCGCGCAGCAGGCCGCGTGCTTCGCTGTCCTGGCGGCGCGCGGGAAAGTCTGCCAAATCCGCGGCAGCAAGCGCCTTGTCGAAGGTGCCGGCAAAATCGCCACTGTCCACGGCGTAACCCAGGGCGTTGACCATCGGCGTCCGCGCCATGTTCTTGCGGCGTAACGCCGCGCGATCGAAGCCGAATTTCCGCGCGGCCGCATCGACCAGCCGTTCGACGATATTCACCGCCTCCGCGAATCCTGGGCCTCGGGTGACTCCGATTGGAGTGGCGTTGGTCAGGACGGTGCGGATGCGCAGGCCGATGCGGGGGATGGTGTAGACGCCACCTTGCAGATGCGGGTATTGGAACGTCTGCAACGATCCCGCGCCACCGCACATATATCCTCCGATATTGGCGATACTGTCGGCGCGCAGGCCAAGAAACCGGCCCCCGGCGTCCAGGGCGAGCGAAGCATAAGCGAGGTGATCGCGGGCCTGGTGGTCGCTTAAGAACACTTCCGATCGGCTGGCGATCCATTTCACCGGGCAGCCCAGACGTTTGGCCGCCCAGGGAATGAGGGCTTGCTCGGGGTAGGGGAAGTTTTTGGCGCCGAAACCGCCGCCAACGTCGGGGGCAATAAAGCGTAGTTTCTCTGGCGGAACATTCAGCACACGGGCGATGGCATCGCGATTGCCATGCAAACTCTGGCTGGATACATGCGCGGTATAAATGTCCTTGTCGTACACGCCAACAACGCCACGCGGTTCCATCGGGTTGGTGACGATGCGATGGTTAAGCAGTCGCAAGGACACGACATGCTCGGCCGTATCGAAAACCGCGTCCGCGTCGCCCAGACGCCAATCCATGCACAGAAGCGAGGGGTTCGCGGCGGCCTGCTCGGGGTCCATAACGGCGGGCCGCGCCGCATATGCCACCTGGACAAGTTCGGCGGCGTCCATCGCCTGGTTTTTGGTTGCCGCGACAACCAAGGCGATCAACTGGCCCGCGTAACGGACCTCGTCGCGGGCCAGAAGCGGCAGAGCGGTGAACTGGAAGCGTTCGCCGGTCTGGACATTCGCCTCAACGGTGGGCGGCAGGTCGTTCAATCCGTCCGCTGTCACGTCATCCGCCGTCAGGACCGCGATCACCCCGGGCGCGGCGCGGGCGGCCGCGGTTTCGATCCCGGCGATCCCCGCATGGGCGTGAGTGGAACGCACGAACACCGCGTGCGCCACACCGGGGAACAACATATCGTCGAGATACGTCCCCCCGCCCGTCAGAAAGCGCGAGTCTTCCTTGCGCCGGGGCGACAACCCCAGCCCGATACGATCGCCGTCCATGAACGCGCGCTCAGTCGCGCGCACGCTTCGGGAACTGCATGCACAGCAGGTCGGCGCCCATCGCACCGGCCGTCATCGCCAGCGCCGCGTCGTCCGGCCCGATGAAAACCGTCGAGTTCGGCGGCAGCAGCGCACCGCCGGGGACATGCGCCATGCCAGACGTCACCAGCCAGAACTGTCCACCACCGGTCGCGGGATCGGGACCGCGCGCGATCCCGCCGGGCTTCACAGTATAGCGCCAGGTGCCGAGACCGTCCTTCGTTTCCTCGATCAACGCCTTGCCGGACACGTCCGAAAGCGCGGCCAGTTCGGCATCGGACAGCGCAGCGAGCGGGCCGCAGGTCGATTCACGGTGCTGAAAACGGGCGCGGGCCTCGCGCAGGGCCTGACGCTCGGCGGGCATATAGCGTGCGCCGGGATCCCAGGTGTTGCGCAGCGTGAACCAGGAAATGCCCTCATTCGCGGCGACGATCGGGCCATAGGCGGACCAGGCGTCGGTGTAATGCACGGCGACGCTGGCGACATCGTGCACGCCCAGACGGCCGCCGCCCTGCACCACGACCTGGTATTGGTCGGCGCTGTGGAAATGAGGCTTCACGATTGCGGCCGCGTCTTTTTCCACCAGGAACGCCATGGGGTAAACGATATCGTCCGCCGGCGGCGCCTCGCCCGCTGGCAGCGTGGTGCGGTTCTTGCCGATATAGCTGGTGTTCCAGCCATTGGGAGTGCGGCGGCGATTGGTCTGCTGAGCGACGATGCTGTCCGCTGTGTAGATCATGGGAGAACGCCTCGTATGGTGTCTTTGCGGAGACCATAGCCCTTGCGACGGACGTTGACCAGCGACAGGCGCGCCTCTTGCCACATCGGGGCGCACGCGGCTTGATGGGCGTTCTGATTTCGCGAAAAAAAACGGAGACAACGAAACCATGAACCCCTTCGACCTCACCGGCAAAGTCGCCCTCATCACCGGCGGCAACTCCGGCATCGGCCTGGGCATGGCCAAAGCCGTGGCCGCGGCGGGCGCCGATGTCGCGATCTGGGGCACCAACGCGGCCAAAAACGCTGCCGCACGCGACGAAATCGCCAAGTCCGGCCGCAAGGTGCTGGCGCTGGAATGCGATGTCGGCGACGAAGCCGCAGTCGAGTCCGCCTTCGCCAAAACCATCGAAACACTGGGCCGCGTCGATGGCTGCTTCGCCAATGCGGGCGTGTCGGGCCGTGGTGGCAAGCCGTTCATCGACATGACCGCCGAAGAATGGCGCCGGGTCATGCGCGTCAACATGGATGGCGCGTTTTTCACGCTGCGCACGGCGGCGAAACACATGGTCACGAACAAGATCGCGGGCGTGCTGGCGGGCACGGCGTCGCTCGCCGCGATCGAGGCCTCGCCGCGAAGCGAGCATTACGCAGCGACCAAAGGCGGCATGATTTCGATGACGAAATCGCTGGCGGTGGAACTGGCGCGGTATGGGATCCGCGCGCATTCGATCCTGCCGGGTTGGATCGATACCAACATGACAGTGAAAACCCTGGCCAGCGACGGGTTCCAGAACAAGGTCTTCCCGCGCGTGCCGATGCGCCGCTGGGGCACCGGCGACGATTTCGGCGGCATCGCGGTTTACATCATGAGCGACGCGTCCCGGTACCACACCGGCGATACCTTCGTGATCGACGGCGGGTATTCGTTGTTCTGATCACACCGTGCCGACCGTGCGTATCCGCGCCCGCGGATAAATCTCCAATTGCGACAGGACCGGGGTTCCCGGGCGGACCCGGTCCACGATCGCGCGAACATGGGCGCGGATGGCGCCGCTGCTCAACACGACCGGCAGTTCGCCGTTGATCGATGTCTTGTCGTAAACCTCGTTCAACCGGCGCACGAATTCCTGCAACTGGCCCGGCGGCATCGCGAGCTGGCGTTCCTCGGGCGGACCGGTCAGGGATTCCGCGAAGGCGGTTTCCCAGTCGGGCGACAGGGTAATCAGGGGAATATAGCCAGACGGGCCGGTGTTCTGCTCGCTGATCTGCCGCGCCAGGCGCGCCCGCACATGCGCGACGATGGACGGAATGGCGCGCGAGGGGCCGCCGCAGGCTTCCTGGATCGCCTCCAGGATCGTCGACAGGTCGCGGATCGACACACGTTCTTCCAGCAGGGATTGCAGGACCCGCTGCACCGCGCCCGCCGAGATCGTCGAGGGCACGAGTTCCGCAACAAGTTTCTGATGTTCCGATGGAAGTTCGTCCATCAGCTTGCGGGTTTCGGCGTAGGACAGAAGTTCGGAAACGTTCTGGCGGACAATTTCGGTCAAATGGGTGGACAGGACCGTCGGTGCCTCCACGACCGTCATGCCGTGGAACAAGGCTTCTTCCTTCATCGACGGATCGATCCACATTGCGGGCAGGCCGAAGGCAGGCTCCTTCGTCGCCTCTCCGGCCATGGCGGGAATGCCGCCTTTCGGATCCATGATCAACAGCATCAGGGGGCGGAGTTCGCCTTTCCCGGCTTCGATTTCCTTCACGCTGATCGCGTATTCGGCAGGACCCAGGCGCATGTTGTCCTGGATGCGGACCGGCGGCAGGACGAAACCCATGTCGGCGGCGATGGTGCGTCGTAAACCCTTGATCTGGTCGGTCAGGCGCGGTCCATCGCCGCCCGCCATCGACAGCAGCCCGTATCCCAGTTCCAGGCGGATCATGTCGATCCGCAAGGTTTCCGAAATCGGCGCTTCCGTCGGCATGTCGGAGACGGGCTCCGCACCCGCGGCGCCGATGGGATGGCGATAGCGGATCCAGGCGCCGCCGCCGGCCAGCAAGGCGATGGCCATGAATGGCAAAGTTGGCAGACCTGGCAGCGAGCCGAGCAACGCCGCCGCGCCCGCCGCCATTGCCAGCGGTTTGGGGCCTCGGCCCAATTGCGCGACCATGGCGACGTCGGCGGTGCCTTCGACTCCGCCCTTGGTCACGACGATACCGGCGGCGGTGGAAACCAGCAGCGCCGGGATTTGCGACACCAGCCCGTCGCCCGCGCTGAGCGTGGTGAAGGTCGCGGCGGCTTCGGCGAAGGGCATCCGATGGCGCAGCAGGCCGATCGCGAGGCCACCGACGATATTGATCGCGGTGATGATCAAACTGGCGATTGCATCGCCGCGGACGAATTTCGCGGCGCCGTCCATGGCACCGTAAAAGCCGCTCTCTTCCTCCAGCTCGCGGCGGCGCAGCCGGGCGGTGTCTTCGTTGATGAGGCCCGCCGACATATCGGCGTCGATCGCCATTTGCTTGCCGGGCATGGCGTCCAAACTGAACCGCGCGGCGACCTCGGCGATGCGGCCGGAGCCTTTGGTGATGACCATGAAGTTCACCACCAGCAGGATGGCGAAAAGGATCAGGCCGATGACGACATCGCCGCCCATCAGGAACCCGCCGAACGCCGCGACGACGTGGCCGGCGGCGAGCGGGCCTTCGTTGCCATGCGACAGGATCAGCCGCGTGGTGGCGACGTTCAGCGACAGGCGCAGCAGCGTGGTCAGCAGCAGCAGGGTCGGGAAACTGGTAAAATCGAGGGGGCGGTTCAGGAACAGGGCGACCATCAGGACCAGGACGGACGCGGTGATTGACAGCGCCAGACCCATGTCCAGCAGGATCGTTGGCAGCGGCAAGACCAGGACCGACAGCAGTGCCACGACGCCAAGCGCGAGGCCGACGTCGCTGCCCGGCGCGAACTGGCGCATCCGGGCCAGGACCATTTGAACGGTGGGAGGCAGCCCGTCCACGGCTCAGGCCGCGTTCGCGGCGTGGGGCGGCACCGCGACCCCGCGCGCGGTGTAATCGCGCAATTTGTTCCGCAGGGCGCGGATGGAAATGCCAAGGATCGTCGCGGCATGCGTGCGGTTTCCGAGCGTGTGGCCCAGGGTTTCGATGATCAGGTCGCGCTCCACGTCTTCCATGCGGCGCCCGACCAGGGATGCGATCCCGCCCTCCCCCACCATCGCGGCGGCGTAGTGCCTGCTCCCGTCGGGTTGCGTGAGTTCGAGCCCGGAGGCCGGAATATCGGGGCCGTCCGCGAGCAGGACGGCGCGATGGATCACGTTCTCCAGTTCCCGCACGTTGCCGCGCCAGTGATGCGCGATCAGGCGGGACATGGCGCCGTGCGACAGCGCGCGGTACGGCACACCGTTCACATCGGCGAATTTCCGGCAGAAATATTCCGCCAGGGCGGCGATGTCGCCGGGCCGTTCGCGCAACGGCGGGATCGCGAGACTGACGACATTCAACCGGAAGTAAAGATCTTCGCGAAATGTGCCGCGGCGGACCTCCACCTGAAGGTCGCGATTGGTGGTGGCGAGGATCCGGACATCGACCTTGACCGGGGCGACGCCACCCAGGCGATCGATTTCGCGCTCCTGGATCGCGCGGAGCAGTTTCGCCTGTAACCGGACATCCATTTCGGAAACTTCGTCCAGTAACAGGGTGCCGCGATGGGCCGCTTCGAATTTGCCCAAACGGCGGGCCACGGCGCCGGAGAACGCGCCTTTTTCATGACCGAAGAGTTCCGATTCCAACAGGTTTTCCGGAATCGCGGCGCAGTTCAGGGCGACGAAGGCGCCACCGGCGCGGCGGGATTTGCGGTGGATGTGGCGCGCCAGGACTTCTTTGCCGGTACCGGACTCCCCGCTGATCATGACGGAGGCATCAGCGCGCGCCACCTGTTCGGCGCGCCGGATTGTGGCTTCCATCAGCGGATCGTGGACGATCATCGCATGGGTTTCGCCGGACGCGGCCTCCAGGATCGCGGCGATCAAATCGGGGTCGGGCGGCAGCGGCAGGAATTCCCGCGCGCCTGCCTGGATGGCGCGGACGGCGGCGTCGGGATCGTCCCCGGTGCCGCAGGCGACGACGGGGATCGCGATCCGTTCCGCGGCCAGCGCGGCGACGACGGCGGCGATATCGTGCGTCATATCGCACAGCACCAGATCGAAATGCGCGTCGGCCCGCAGCCGCGCCAGCGCGCCCTCGGCGTTATCCGCCTGATCCAGCTTCGCCCCCCGCCGCATGGCGATCTGCGCCGCCTGGCCAAGGTCGCCGGACAAGGAACCGATAATCAGGACCTTCATCGCGCGCGCGCCTCCGTCATGACGGCGCCCGATCGCCTTTAACGATTTCCGTCATCGTCACGCCCAGTCTTGTATCGTCCACCATCACGACCTCGCCGCGCGCGACGAGGCGGTTGTTCACGTAAATATCGATCGCTTCGCCCAGTTTGCGGTCGAGTTCGACGACGGCGCCGCGGCCGAGTTTCAGCAACTGGCTGACCTGCATTGTGGTTTTACCCAGGACGGCGCTGACCGTGACGGGAATGTCGTAGACCGCCTCCAGTTCGCGCGCCGAGCGTGGGGCGGCGCCTTCGGTGGTTTCGGACAGTTCGGTGAGTTCCATTTCATTCGACAAGGGCCGGTTCCTTCGCGGTTTTTCTGGTTGTCGCGTTCGCGGGCGCGGGCGCGATTGTCGATTTTTCGGTTATTGGTTTTTCGGGGGCGGTCTTTTCCGTCGTCAGCAGTCCGGCGGGTGCCAGGACGTCTTCGATTTGGCGCCACAGTGCCGCAGCATCGCGGACCGCGGTGCCGTGATCCCAGGCGATCCTCACGTCGCCCTCCGTCATCGCGTCGGTCGGGATCAACCGGATTTTCGCGGCCAGGTCCGGATCGAGCGACTGAATTTCCGATGTCATCGCGGCGGCGATATGGGGGTTCACGCGGACGGAGATTTTGGGTTCGCGTTGCAAGGCGGGCAGGATTTCGCGCAGCACCGCCGCAGCCTCGTTCGCGCCATGGCGCGTGCTCAGGGCGGGGAAAGAGAGCGCGAAACAGTCCAGCAGCAGGCGCGCGACGGCGGCGGCGGATTGTTCGGCGATGGACGCGGCCTCTTCCCGCGCGGCTTCTATCTGGGCTGCGATGCCGGCCAGTGCCTTACCGGCTGCGGCCTTGGTGGATGTTTCGAATTCGGCGCGGGCCGCGTCGCGCCCGGCCAGGTTGGCGGCGTCCCGTGCCGTGTCCAGTTCGGCGGCGGAAAAAACCGGCGCGGCCACCACGGCTTCCGGGGGTGGCGGAGGCGCCGGCGGGCGGTCGAAATCTTCGCCGAACAGCGTCGCCCCACCGGCGGGCGGCCGGGTTTCGGACGAACGGGTTCCCGAAGGCCAGGCTCCGAAAGGACTGGCTCCGAAAGGATTGGCAAAACCGTCATCCATGATCACACCACCAATTCATCGTCTTTGCCTCCTCCGATCTCGATCTGGCCCTGCGCGGCCAATTCCTTCGCCATGTTGACGATCCCGCTTTGGGCTTCCTCGACATCGCGCATCTTGACCGGGCCAAGCGCGGCGATGTCGTCGCGCAGCATCTTCGCGGCGCGTTCCGACAAATTGCCCAGAAAGAGTTCCTTGATTTTGTCCGAGGCGCCCTTGAGCGCGACGGGTAGCTTGTCCTTTTCCACCGACCGCAAAAGGGTTTGCACTGCGCCCCCCGACAGGCGCTGCAGATCGTCGAAAGTAAACATCAGCGACTTGATCTTTTCGGCCGATTCGCGATTGCGCTCTTCCAGCCCGTTGACGAAACGCGCTTCCGCCGCGCGATCCAGGTTATTGAAAATCTCTGCCATCAGTTCGTGCGAGTCGCGGCGTGCGCTACGCGCCAGGTTCGACATGAATTCGGATCGCAGCGTGCGTTCCACGCCGTCAAGCACTTCTTTCTGTACCGTTTCCATGCGAAGCATCCGCATGACGACTTCCATGGCGAAGGCGTCGGGCAGCAGCGCGAGAACGCGGGCAGAATGATCGGCGCGGATTTTCGACAGCACCACGGCGACCGTCTGCGGATATTCGTTCTTCAGGTAGTTCGCCAGTACATCCTCATTGACGTTGCCAAGCTTGTCCCACATCGTCCGCCCGGCCGGGCCGCGGATTTCCTCCATGATCTGCGCGACACGATCGCGTGGCAGGGTTTTCAGCAGCAGGTTCTCGGTGCTTTCAAAACTGCCGACGAGGCTGCCGTTCGATCCCAGATTTTCCATGAAATCGTTGCACAGCCGTTCGACGACGTCCGCGCGGATGGCGCCCAGTTGCGACATGGCGGCCGAAATATCGCGGATTTCGTCCTCGTGCATCATCGTGAACAACCGGCCACACTGCTCCTCGCCCAGAGCGAGCATCACGATCGCGGCTTTTTGCGCGCCACGCAGGTTTCGATAATCGTCGGATTTCGCGGGTTCAGCCATGTTCCTGAGCCATCCATCCCCGCATGATCGTCAAAGTTTCGTCGGGGTGTTTCGATACGATGTCGGCGAGTTTCCGCAGCGACGAGGCGCGCATCTGACCCTCGATCTGGTTCAGGCTGATCAATGCGTCGTCTTCGAGTTGCGCGGCGGAGGCTTCCCGGCCGCCGGGCGCGGGCAGCGCCATCATCCCGTTCGGGCCCATGACCGCCTGGATACCGGCCTGCCCCGCTCCGGCTCCGGCCAGCATGCCGCCCGCCGCGCCACCCGCCGCCGTGGCGCCATCGCCCAGAGCGAGGCCACCGGGCGCCAGCGCGGTGAGGCGCGCCACCATGGGACGCAGCACCAGTAACAGCGCCAGCAACCCGATCACGCCGAACAAGGCGGTTTGCGCGAGGCGCATGAAATCCGGCTTTTCCAGACGCACGCCCAACAGGCCACCGGTTTCGGCGGCTGGCGGTTCCTCGACGACAAAGCGCATACTGACGACGCTGACCTGATCGCCACGCTTGTCGTCGAAGCCGATCGCGGATTTGACCAGGGACGTGATGCGCTCCAGGTCCTCGGCGGCGCGGGGCTGCCAGACGGCTTTCCCATCGGCGCCCGGGACGGCAATGCCGTCGATCATCACGGCCAGACTGATGCGATCGATCTGCGGCTGTTCGCGCATCAGGGTGCGAACGGTCTTGCCGATTTCGAAGTTGGTGGTTTCCTCCTGCCGCCCTTCCTGCGATCCATTGTTCTGGTTGGCGTTGTCGGCGTTCGGCAGATTGTTCTGCGCGGTGACGGCGCCGTTCGCTTCCGACGTTTTCGAGGTGGAATTCACCGATTGAGAACTGCGGGTCACCTGACCGTCGGGATCGAACTGTTCCCGTGTTTCACTGACTTTATCGAAATTCATTCGGACATTCGCTTCCGCCCTGACACGCCCGGGGCCTAATGTTTTTTCCAGCATTTCCTCGACGGCGCGCGCAAGGCGCAGTTCGGTGGCGCGGCGCACGCCCTCCGCCGTCGTGGCCTGGGTCAGTTGGCTCACCGGCTCCCCGGCGCGCGCCAGCAGGTCGCCGCGGGAGTCGATGACCGCGATGTTGTGCGGACGCAGCCCGGGAACGGCCGCGGCGACGAGGTTGAGGATGGCCTGGGTGCCTTCGCGGTCCAGGCGTTGTGCGCCCGCCATGGTCAGCATCACGCTGGCCTGCGCTTCCTGCTGTTCGCGGGCGAAAGGCTCGCGGCGCGGCAACACCAGGTGGACGCGGGCCATGCGGATGCCGCGAATGGATCGTATGGTACGGGCGAGTTCGCCTTCCATCGCGCGGGTTTCGCTGATTTTCTGCTGGAAGGCGGAAAACAGATAGCCGTCGCCCCGATCGAACAACTCGTAACCGATCGATCCCCCGGAAGGCAGGCCGTCTTTCGCCAGCAACATGCGCGATTCCGGCACCTGATCGGCGGGAACCAGGATTTGCGCGCCCCCGCCGGCGATTCGATAGGGGACATGGCGCCGATTGAGTTGCTCGACGATCTGGCTGGCGTCGCGCGGATCGAGATCGCCATAAAGCAACACCATCTGATCGTTGGAACCGGCGCGCAGCACCATCATGGCCAGCAACGCCAGCAGGCCAAGCGCCACGGCACCCATCGCGGCCAGCCGCGTTGGCCCGAGGGCTTTGAGCCCATCGAGAACCGCCTTCATGGCGCGGACGTCCGTTGTGCGTGCGGTGGCATGACAGCCGCCTTTTTCCCTTCGCGTTGCGGTTTTGGCGAAGGGAAGGTGGCACTGAAACCTTAGCGATCCGTTAACAAAGGCGGCAGTTTTTGCCGGGGTTGCCGGTCAATGCCGCAAACGCATACGGTGGCGCCTATGACCCAATCGAAAACAACCGAAACCCGCGTTCCCCTCGGCCCGCTGGTCGATACCCACGCACATATTTATCCGCAGAACACGCCGCTGATCGCGGGCGCGACGCATCGGCCGGTCAGGGATGTGACCCCCGAGGAATACGCTCGCGTGCTGGACGCGCACGGCGTGCTGTTCGGCGTCCATGCCGCCGCGAGCTTCATGGGGCCGTATAACGATTACACGCTCGCTGCCCTGGCGCGGTTTCCCCGGCTGCGGGCGACCGCGATTGTCGAACCGTCCATCAGCCTGACGGAACTGCGGGAGATGGATGCCGCCGGTGTCGTCGGGATCCGGTTTTCGCTGCGCGATTACAAAGGGACGCCGGACCTGCGTTCGATCGAATACAAGCGTCTGTTCCGCCGCGTCGCCGATCTGGACTGGCATGTCCACGTCTATGCCGAGGGCGATCGGATCGCGGAACTGACGCAGCAGTTGCTGGAAACCGATGTCAAGATCGTCATCGATCATTACGGCAACCCGAAATCCGAACTGGGCGAGACCTCGCCCGGCTTTCAGGCGGCACTGCGGGCGATCGCGTCCGGCCAAGGCTGGGTCAAGCTGTCAGCGCCTTATCGCACCCCAGACTGCGATCACGCGGCACTGGCAGCGCGGTTACTGGCCGAAGGCGGGCCGGAGCGGTTGCTGTTCGCGAGCGACTGGCCCTTCGTCGGGCACGAAACCACGGTGACGTACCGGCAAATGGTGGACAGTTTCGAACGTGTCGTTCCCGACGCCGATACGCGGGCACGGATCGGACGGACGGCGGCCCGCTTGTATAAATTTGCCTGATACCGGCCGGGCCGGTCAGAGAGATTTGAAGATCGCCAAGGACACGCCCACCACCGCGGGCAAGGCGCACCCGATCAGCGCCTTCGCCGCCGACCGCCCCCGCGCGAGGCCCGCGACGGCCAGGCTCGCATTGAGCAAAAAGAACCCAATGGACACCGCCCCGCACAGCACCGCCGCAAACGCGATCCCACCTGGGCTTTGCGCGCCGGGCGGACGCGGGCCGTCGAGCGCCATCGCAAAGGGGAACAACAGCGCCACGAAACCGATATAGAGAATATTGCGCTGGCCGAATTTCAGCCACGACGCCGGGGTGATGTCGTTTTCTTCGTGTCCGCCGGTCATTCCGCGCCTCACGCCTGAGTCATTCCCCGATAATGCGCCGCATCAGCGCCGGGCTCAATCCCTTGGCGGGTTTCAACCGGGGACGCGCGAAACTGCCGCGTTCGGGCGGCCGGAGGTTCAGGCCAACCACGGCTTCGGCCAGGCGGACGGCGCAGCTCACACCATCCAGCGTTGGGACCGGGATCTGATCGCTCAGCTCGCGGGCCAGCCCGGCGATCGGGCCGCCACCGAAGATAATGACCTCGGCCTCGTCGTCCTCGATCGCGCGGAAACATTCTTCCAGCAGCCGGTCGCGGAACTGGTCCTTGGCGGCGGTGATATCCGGGATCGGCACATCCAGCGCACGGACACTGACGAGGCGAGCCGCGAGACCGTGTTCCTCCGCGCATTCCCGATACCAGCGGCGCAGGCGCCCGGTCAGGCAGACGATGGAAAAGCGCCGGCCCAGTGTCCAGGCGGTCAGCAACGCGGACTCGGCAATGCCGAAGATCGGAATGTCGGCGAATTCCCGCGCTGCGGCCAGGCCGGGGTCGCCAAACGCCGACACGATCGCCGCATCGTAACCTTCCATGTGAGCCGCCAACGCGTCGAGCACGGCATGACCGGCAATCGCGGCCTCCGCCCGGTTTTCGATGTATTGCGTGCCGAATACGGCGCTAACCGCTGCGATCTCCGTGCCAGGTGAAGCGAACCGCCTGGCTTCCG
>JAYWAX010000396.1:0-4553 GCA_043782125.1 Acetobacteraceae bacterium
TCATCCCCTTGATGCGCCCCTCCGTGCCGAGTACTGGCCGTCCCATGGGCTGATCGGGATAAGCGGTCTCCTGGAAATGATCGAAAATAATGTCGTCCGGCGTGTCATTGGCCTGGCCGATCTCCTGAAGAATAACCCCCCGCTCGCGTTCGAGCTCATCGGGATCGAAGCTCGAATGCGTGAGGATATCCCCGATGATATCGGTCCCCAGCGCCATGTCCTCTTTCAGCACCTTCACGTAAAACGCCGTCTGCTCGCGCGCCGTGTATGCGTTGATATGCCCGCCCACCGCCTCAATCTCCTCGGCGATCGCCGTCGCACTGCGCCGCTGCGTCCCCTTGAACGCCATGTGTTCGAGGAAATGCGAAACCCCGTTCTCCTCGGCCGTCTCGTGGCGCGTCCCCGCCGCGACATAAGCACCGAGCGACACCGTCTCCACCCGGTCCATCCGCTCGGTGATCACGGTCAGCCCCGAGGGCAGCCGGGTCAGGCGGATCGCGGCGCCGGTTGACGTATCGGTGATCGGCATATCGGTCATGCGGCATTCCTTCCGGCCAGAGCGCGAACCTGCGCCTCGATGGCGGACAGATCGGCGGCGCAGCGTGTGTATTTTTCTACCCTCTCATATAGGTCGGCAAGCCGCAGCGGCAGGGGGGGCCGAATGCCGGTCGCCCGTTCCATCGCGTCAGGGAATTTCGCCGGATGCGCCGTGGCCATCGCGACCATGGCAACGCCCGCCTCCCCCGGATTTTTCCGGGCTGCCGCAATCCCGATCGCCGTATGCGGGTCCGCCAGATACCCGCATGCCCCATGCAGTCGCCGGATTTCCGCCAGCGTGCCGGCATCATCAAGCGAAAAAGCGGAAAACAGTGCCGTCGCGCGCTGCCACCCGATATGGGGCACCACCATCCTCCCCGTCCCGCGAAACCCCACCATCACCGCCGCCGTCGCCGCCCCATCGCGTTCCAGCAACTCGAACAACAGCCGCTCGAAATTGGAGCTCACCTGAATGTCCATCGACGGCGAAAGCGACGGCATCACGTCGCGCACTGACATGTCATTACCAGCCAGAAACCGCGCCAAAATGTCATTGCGATTGGACCCGATCACCAGCCGCGCGATCGGCAACCCTATCCGCCGCGCCGCCCACGCCGCCAGCACATTGCCGAAATTCCCCGTCGGCACGGCAAACGAAACCTCCCGATCCGGCGCCCCCAGCGCCAGCGCGGCGGCCACATAATACGGAATCTGTGCGACCACCCGCGCCCAGTTGATGGAATTCACCGCCGATAAATGCATCTCCCGGCGAAAATCCCCATCCGCAAACATCGCCTTCACCAAGTCCTGGCAGTCATCGAACGTCCCCGCCACCGCGACGTTGGCGACGTTGGCCGCATCCACTGTCGTCATCTGCCGTCGCTGCACCGCGCTGGTGCGCCCCTCCGGATGGAGAATGACGATATTGATCCGCTCCCGCCCTGCGAAAGCCTCAATCGCTGCCGACCCGGTATCCCCGGAAGTCGCCCCCACAATCGTAACCCGCGCATCCCGCTCCGCCAGCACATGCTGGAACAGATGCCCGAGCACCTGCATCGCCACATCCTTGAACGCCAAGGTCGGCCCATGAAACAACTCCTGCGCCCAAAGATTGCCCTCAAGCTGCACCAGCGGCACAACCGCGGGATGGCCAAACCCCGCATACGCCGCCGCGCAGGCCGCCTGCAGCGTGGCGAACGGGATCGCCTCTCCTACGAACGGCTGCATCACGCGCGCCGCCAGCTCCGCATAGGGAAGCCCGCGCAACGCCCGCCATTCGGCCGCGCCGAAAACCGGCCAGACCTCCGGCACATAGAGCCCGCCATCCTCGGCCAGCCCGGCCAACAAAACCCCCGAAAAATCGCGCACAGGCGCCTGCCCGCGCGTGGAAATGTAACGCATGAATGCCGCCCGGAGAGTGAAACGCGAAAAGGGTTGTGCGGCAGGCGGGGAGCGGGATCAACTGGGGAGTTCAGAAAGAAAACGTCCCCTCGCCTCGCGGGACCGCGCAGGGGACAGGGGGGAGGCAAGCGTGTTCAACGTCGGCGGATCGGTTGAACATAGCCCACATCGCTACCCCCGGTGGATCGAAGTGATCAGCTGATGTATGAACCGGGGGATATGTGGCTGTCTGACTCGCCACGGCCAACTGTCGTCTGTGCCATAGCAAAAAATTCAAGGGAGAAACGGGATGTTTCCGACGCGCAAAATGCTGCTCTGTGCCGCCGCCCTCATGGCGAGCCCGGGTGCGGTGCGGGCCCAGACCGCCGAGGTGATCCATTGGTGGACTTCGGGCGGTGAGTCCGCCGCGGTCAAGGTTTTTGCCGATCAGTTCACGGCGGCCGGCGGCAAATGGGTGGATACCGCCATCGCCGGCGGTCCGAACGCGCGCACCGCGGCGATCAACCGCACGATCGGTGGCAATCCGCCCACCGCGATGCAGTTCAACACCGGCAAGCAGTTCGATGAACTGGTGGAGAACAACCTCCTCGCCGACGTTGACGCCGTGGCCACCGCGCAGAACTGGAAGAGCATCGTTCCTGCCCCGATCCTCGCGGCCGTCACCCGCAACGGCCGCGCCTTTGCTGTGCCGGTGAATATTCATGGCCAGAACTGGTTCTTCTATTCCACCGCGGCCCTCGCCAAGGCCGGCGCCGAGCCGCCGACCAACTGGACGAACCTGTTCGTGACGCTCGACAACCTGAAAGCGGCCGGGCTGATCCCGCTCGCCTTCGGTGACCAGAAAAACTGGGAGCGTAACATGTTCAATACTGTGCTGGCCGGCCGGGGAGGTGCGGACCTGTTCGTCGCCATCTGGGGCAAGCGCGACCAGGCAGCCGTGAAGGGCCCCGGCTTCCGCGCCGTGGCCGAGACCTATCGCCGCCTGAAGGGTTACGTCGATCCGGGCAGCCCCGGCCGCAACTGGAACGACGCGACCACCTTGGTGATCCAGGGCAAGGCCGGCATGCAGATCATGGGCGACTGGGCAAAGGGCGAGTTTACCGCCGCCGGCCAGACGCCGGGCAAGGAATACGGCTGCACCGTGCTCAGCGACAGCGGCACCGGCTATGTGATGGGTGGCGACGTGTTCGCTTTCCCCAAGCCGAAGGACGCTGACGCCGCCAAGGCGCAGGCGCTGCTCGCCCGCGTGATGATGGAGCCAGCCACCCAGATTGCGTTTGCCCAGAAGAAGGGTTCGATCCCATCGCGCCTGGACCTCGATGTAAAGTCGCTCGACATCTGCGCGCAAAAGGCGGTCGGCTGGCTCGCCGACAAAAGCGCCCAGATCCCGGCCAACGAGCTGCTCTCGCCACCCGCAATGACCGGCGCCGTTGAGGACATCATCTCCGCGTTCTGGAACGACAATTCAATGACCGTCGACGCCTTCGTGGCCAAGGTTGCGGCAGCATTGGCGCAGCCGCTCTGAGCCGGGAAAGGATACGGGCGGCCGCATCGTCGCCCGTATCCGCTCCAACCATGGCACGCGCCGCTTCCCGTTTCGGCTCGCGATTTGCAGCACAGACGGCCCTGCTGCCGGCGATCCTGATCGCGCTCGTCGTCTATTGTGGCTCAACGGGCTGGACGATGTGGATGTCGCTCACCAACTCGCGCATGCTGCCAAGCTCGGTGTTCGTCGGACTGCGGCAATATTACAGCCTGTTCGCCAACGAGCGCTGGATCGTTTCTATTGGCAATCTCGCCGTATTTGGCACGATGTTCGTCAGCCTCTCGCTGGCGATCGGTTTCCTGCTCGCCGTGATGATCGACCAGCGCGTGCGCGGCGAAGACCTGCTGCGCTCGTTCTTTCTCTATCCGTTTTCGATGTCCTTCATCGTCACCGGCCTCGCCTGGCGCTGGCTGCTCGACCCCACGCTCGGCATTGCCAAGCTCGCCCATGATTTTGGTTTTGAAGCAGTACAGTTCGACTGGCTGGTGCGCCAGGACCGGGTGATCTTCACCGTGGTCGCGGCCGCCGTGTGGCATGCCGCAGGGCTGGCGATGGCGATCATGCTGGCCGGGCTGCGCGGCATCGACCAGGAGATCTGGAAAGCCACCCGGATCGACGGCATCCCGGCGTGGCGGACCTATCTCTTCGTTGTGCTGCCCATGATGAAGGCGAGTTTCGCTACGGCGACGATTCTGCTCGCAACCTCGGTCGTCAGGCTCTATGATCTTTCGGTGGCCATGACGAATGGCGGGCCTGGTATCGCCTCCGAGGTGCCGGCGAAATTCGTCATGGACCATCTGTTCGAACGCGCCAATGTCGGCCTCGCCACCGCCGCTGCCACATCGATGCTGATCACCGTCGTCGCCGTGCTGGCGCCACTGCTGTATTGGCAAAGCCGCACCCGAGAGGCAGCGGCACGATGACGGCGACGCGCCGCCGCCGGGCACTCAGCCCCGCGCGCCTGGGCATCTACGCTTTCCTTGCGATATCGGCGCTATTCTTCCTCACGCCGCTCTACGTCATGCTGGTCACCTCGCTCAAGACGATGCCCGAGGTGCGGCAGGGCAAC
>JAYWAX010000397.1:0-4551 GCA_043782125.1 Acetobacteraceae bacterium
TGGAAACAGGCGTGTTCGCGATTCTATTGCACGCGCTGTCGGATTCCGCTCGCCAATTTTACCTGTCGCGCGGGTTCGTCGAGTCACCGATACAGCCGATGACGCTTATGATGACTTTGCAAACCGCGCGGGAGATCCTGACCGAACCGGATTGACCGCGCGCTTGCCGGTGTCCGCGATCGCACGGCGGGCACGGACACGGCTTTTTTGGCGAACCCGGGCGTCCTTGGCGGGCCCATTCAACGATCCCCTATCGAACACCACGACCCATCCCGGCGAGAATACACCGCCAGACTGGCCGCGACCGTCTCACCGAGAGCCGTTGCCGGCAGGCTTCGTTTCAAAATTCCAAAGTTCCGGAACGTCACTGCACCGGCACGCGCCAAAACGACTGACCCCTGTTGGAACCGGCGCCGCCGGCCATCCGCGGCGGCGCTGGCCTGCTCCAGACAGGGTCAGGCGGTTCGCGCGATGAACGCGACCGCCTTGCCCATCGCATCGCGCGCCTTGCCGACGAATGCCGTCGCCCGCACGAAACCATGCACCATGCCCTTGAAGGTCTCCGTCTCTACGGAAACCCCCGCCGCGCGCAGCTTCGCGACCAAATCCTCGCCCTCGGAACGCAGCACGTCCAGCTCTGCCAGATGCACCAAAACCGGCGGCAGGCCGCGCAGATCGGCGCGACCCACGGCGGCCAGGGGATGCGAGCGATCGCCCTCGTGCGCGGCATAAACGCTCCAGTAAAACGCCATCCGCGCCCGGTTCAGCCCATACCCGCCGGCGCCGAACTCTCGATAGCTCGCGGTTTCGAAACGGCTGTCGCAAACCGGATAATACGCGACGATCCCGCGCAAGGCCGGGCCGTTGGTATCGCGCAACAGCAGCGCCGTCGCGAGGCACAAATTGCCCCCCGCCGAGTCGCCGCCAACCAGCAGCCGCGACCCGTCGACGCCCCAGTCCGCGCCATGCTCCGCCACGTACCGCGTGACGGCGGCGCATTCTTCCACCGCCTGGGGGAATTTCGCTTCCGGCGATAACGCGTAATCGACCGCGACCACCGCGACATTGGCGGCGGTGGCGTATTCGCGGCACAGGCGATCGTGCGTATCCACGGACGCCCAAACCCAGCCACCGCCATGGAACCAGACCAGCGCCGGCAGCGGTTTGTCTGTCGTGGGTTTGTAAACACGGCAGAAAATACGGCGGCCCCGGGCCGAAACCCAGGTGTCCAACGTCTCCGCCATGACCGGCCCGCCTTCCGCCGTGCGCATCGACAGCGCGTCGTTGACGCGGCGGTGCGGCTCCAGCGGAATTTCCAGCTGGATCGGCGGATAAGCCTGCGCCTCCAATTCGCCCGCCGCCGTATAGGCGGCCATTTCCGGATCCCAGTTCGAACGATCACTCATTTCAGTCCTCCCGCGCCTATCCAAGCACGGCGATCGCGCTGGTGAGAAGCCCGAGGACGAGGTTGATCCCGATCAGTTTCCGGATCGCATCGAGCGGCACCGGCCCAGGGGCGGCGCGAAAGGCCTTGTAGGGACCGAAGAAAATCGCGACGAAAATTCCCGCCATGACCAGCCCCAGAAGCAGCATCGCGTGAATGTTCCAGCGCAGGCCCGCCATCCCGCCAAACACCGCGAAAATCATCGCGAATCCGGTCAGCAGCAGCAGCGGCATCGCGTGCCAGATAATCAGGAAGAACCTTCGAAAGACCTGGCCATGCAGCGCGATCCGTTGCGGCGGTTCCAACACCGCCAGGCTCGGGCGCAGCACCAAATACGCGAAGAACATGCCGCCCACCCACACGATCGCGGACAACACGTGGACAGCCTTCAACACCCCGAGCAAACTCATCGGACCCGATTCCCTTCGTTGGTTCGCCAGACACGGCGAAACGCTTTACCCTGACGGAAGAACACTGAAGAGGTCCAGGATGACGACTCCCTTGGCGGGCATCACCGTGCTCGATTTCGGCCAGATATTTCAAGGCCCCTATGCCACCATGCTGATGGCCAAGGCGGGCGCCAACGTCATCAAGATCGAGCCCCCGCGCGGCGAGCCACTGCGCCGGCGCGTGCTGGCGCAGGGCGGCGATACGACCCTGCCCATGGCGATGCTGAACGCGAACAAGCGCGGCGTGACGCTCAATCTTAAGTCGGAACGGGGCAAAGAACTGCTGCGGCAAATGGTCCAGCGCGCCGACGTGCTGCGGGAAAATTTTTCGCCCGGCACCATGGATGGGCTCGGCGTTGGTTACGATTCCCTGAAAACCCTCAACCCGCGCCTGATATACGCGACCGGCACCGGGTACGGCATCAGCGGTCCGGACAAAGACAACCTCGCGATGGATTTTACCATCCAGGCCAATTCCGGGATTATGAGCGTCACGGGCGATCCAGCGGGTCCGCCGATGAAGGCCGGCCCCACCCTCGTCGACTTCATGGGCGGCATCCACCTCTACGCGGGCGTCATGACCGCCCTGTTCCATCGCATGGCCACCGGCGAGGGCCAGTTGGTCGAAATCGCCATGCAGGAAACCGTCTACCCGTCGCTCGCGTCCAGTTACGATTATTTTTTCCGTACCGGTCAAGCGCCGCCTCGCGCGGGCAACCGCCAGGCGGGCCTGTCCAGCGCCCCTTACAACGCCTTCCCAACCACCGATGGCCACGTCGCCGTCCATGTCGTCACCGAAGAACACTGGCCCAACCTGCTGCGCGCGATGGGCCGCGAAGACCTGCTGGACGATCCGCGCTTTCAAACGCACCCGCTGCGCGCCGCCAACATGGAAGCGACCGAGGCCGTCGTTGCCGCATGGGCCAAGGACAAAACGAAGCACGAGGCCGCCGCCATCCTGAAAAATGCCCGCGTCCCCGGCGCCCCCGTGCGCAACGCCATGGAAGTCATGAACGATGCCCACATGCATGAACGCGGCATGCTGCAACACGTCGATCATCCCTCTCTCGGCGACGTGATCCTGCCCAATTCCCCGCTCCGGCTTCACGGCGCCGACCGCCCCGAACCCGTCCCCAGCCCCTCCCTTGGCCAACACAACCAGGCCATCTACGGCGACTGGCTCGGCCTTGGTGCCGACGGCGTCGCGGCGCTGAAGCGAGAGGGTGCGATTTAGGAGCCTGAGGCGGCGCCGGGGCTTTGCCCCGGAGCCCACCGGGGCTGTGCCCTTCGATCCCGCCAACTCTGAGCCTTGGAGGCCATTATTTTGGGGGAGCGGCCTTGAACCTGCGGGCCGGCTCCTCCACCCTGATCCAAACCATTATCAGGAGGAAGCGATGCGCCTTGGCATCACCGTGGACATGTCGGGTCCGCACCCGAAGCTGGACATCGAACGTGTAAAGGAAGCCGAACGTCTGGGCTTCTCTCAGGCCTGGACTGGCGAGGCCTATGGGACAGACGCCGTGACTCCGGCGACCTGGATTCTGGCGCACACGACGAAATTGATGGTCGGCACGGGGATCATGCAGATTCCGGCGCGCACGCCTGCGATGGCGGCAATGACCGCAATCACCCTGCAACATTTGTCCGGCGGCCGCTTTCTGTGCGGTCTGGGCGTCTCCGGCCCGCAGGTCGTCGAGGGCTGGCACGGCACGCGCTTTGGCAAGCCGATGACTCGCACCAAGGAATACATCGCGATCATCCGTCAGATTTTGGAGCGTAAGGGCAATCTGACCTTCAAGGGCGAGGAATACGAAATTCCCTACGCCGGTCCCGACGCCACCGGACTGGGCAAACCGTTACGTTCGATCACGCATGGCGATCCGTCGCTGAAATTCTACCTCGCTTCGATCACGCCCGCGGGTTTGCGCACGGCGGGCGAGTGCGCGGACGGGGTCTTGCCGATCTTTTACTCGCCGGAAAAGCCGGGAACGATCTCAGGTCCGATCCTGGCGGGTAAGAAGAAGGCTGGCCGCCCGGAAACGATGGAAGGCTTCGACGTGGCGCCTTACGTCCGGGTCAAAATGGGTCCCGACGTGGCGGCGTGCCGCGATCTGATCCGTCCGGAACTGGCGCTTTACATCGGCGGCATGGGCGCGCGCGCCAAGAATTATTACAACGATGTCGCGATCAAGCTGGGATACGAGGGCGCGGCGAAGACGATCCAGGATTTTTATCTGGACGGCAAGAAGGCCGAAGCCGCCGCGGCTGTGCCGGACGCTTTGGTCGACGAAATCTCTCTGTGCGGGCCCGCGGAGCGGATCGTGGATCGGCTGGGGGCGTGGAAAGCCGCCGCGAAAACCGGCGACCTTGGCACGATGGTGTTGAAAGGCGCGAGCATTGAGGCGATGCGGGTCATCGCGGAAGCCACGTTGTGATCCGGTTGGCGGAGGCTGCGCTGTGAGTTTTGCGACGGACGGCGGGTTCTGAAAACCCTCCTCATCGTCTGGGAATCCCGGACCGGCGGCACGGAACAAATGGCCCGCGCCGCCGCCGTTCCGGACCCGGACGTAACCGTCCGGCTGGTTCGCGCGCCGGACGCCCAGGCTGGCGATTTATTGGCGGCGGATGGGTATATTTTCGCGACGCCGGAAAACCTCG
>JAYWAX010000398.1:0-12513 GCA_043782125.1 Acetobacteraceae bacterium
CGTCGCGGTTGTTCATGACCGCGATGGCGCTGGTCGAAAGCGGCGAGATGTGGACACACGTGCTCGCCACCATGACCCGCGTGCTGATCGGCTTCGGAATTGGCTGCGGCCTGGGGACCGTGTTCGGCATGGTGGCGGGCGCCAGCGAAACCGTGCGCCGGGTGCTCGATCCGTCCATCCAGGCCCTGCGCGCGATCCCGTCGCTCGCCTGGGTGCCAATCTTCATCCTGTGGCTGGGCATTTTCGAAACGTCGAAAATCGCGCTGATCGCCATGGGCGTATTCTTCCCGGTCTATCTGGGCATGCTGACCGCGATCCAGAGCGTCGATCGAAAGCTGATCGAGGTTGGGCGCGTGTTCGGCCTGACGCCCACCGGCATCGCCCTTCGCATCACCTGGCCCGCTGTCCTGCCGGTCTGGATCGCGTCCCTGCGCTCCGGCCTCGGCCTGGGATTCATGTTCCTGGTCGCCGCCGAGTTGATGGGCGCGTCGGAAGGACTGGGCTATCTGCTGGTGGACGGGCAACAAATGGGCCGCGCCGATTCGATCGTCGTGGCAATGATCGTCTTCGCGCTTCTGGGCAAAGCGGCGGACAGTATTCTGGTGTTGCTCAGCCTGCCGTTACTGCGCTGGCAGGACACGGCGCGGGCGCGGATGTAATGAAACTCACCATCGACCATGTCGGCAAAACCTATGCCGACGGCACCGAAGCCCTGCGCGGCATCCAGGTGACCGCGGGCACCGGCGAAATCGTCGCGATCCTGGGCGGGTCCGGCTGCGGCAAGACAACGCTGTTACGCCTTGTCGCCGGATTGGATCAGGCTTCGAGTGGCGAAATCCGGCTGGACGGCCAACAGATTTCCGGCCCCCATCCCGCCGTCAGCGCGGTGTTTCAGGAGCCCAGGCTGCTGCCGTGGCTGAATGTGGGGGATAATATCGGCTTTGGCGGCCAGCGTCTGGCCGCGCCCGAGCGCGCCCGCCGCGTCGAGGCCTTGCTGGAACGGATCGGCCTGGCCGGTTATGCCAAACGCTGGCCGCGCGACCTGTCCGGCGGACAGCAACAACGCGTCGCCATTGCCCGCGCGCTGATCGGCCATCCCGGCATTTTGCTGCTCGACGAACCGTTTTCCGCGCTCGATCCCTTCACCCGCGCCAATCAGCACGCGCTGGTGCTGGACCTGTGGCGCGAATTGCGCCCGACCATCCTGATGGTGACGCACGACGTGGACGAGGCCGTTTTCCTCTCTGGGCGCATCGTCATCATGAAGCCCAGACCTGGGCGGGTGCATGAGGAGATGACGGTGGATCCGCCAAGGCCGCGGGACCGGCTGGCCCCGGCTTTCGATTTGATGAAGCGGCGCGTGATGCGCGCGATCGACCGGTCCTTGTCCGAAGATCGCCCGCGCGAAGGGTTTGGTGCCGGTCAGTTTTCTCCCTGGGTTTAAACGCGTTTCACGCCCAGCGCGGGGGAATCGTCATGGTTCGGCTCGACCGGACCATCGGGAGCGGCACGTTCCCGCGTTTCAGGGCACCTGACGTGCCGGTCCCGATGGTCCGGCCGAGCCGAACCATGACGAGGGTCTCGGATTTTCGCGGCTGGCGGCCGTATCCTGACGCGTATGGAGTGTCACGCCCAGGGTTGCTCCCGGTGCGTATCCGGAGCAGCGTCCGTCTTGATCGGGTAAACCCGGCACGGAAGATCGAGGGAGGATTGCCATGTGGTATATTTCGCGCCTGATTTTTGGCGTAGTCGCGGCGCTGGCCTGTGTTTTGCCGGCGAACGCGCAAAAGCATGGCGGGATTCTGACGATACCGCATATCGATACGCCGCCAAGTCCTTCGATTCAGGAAGAAGGGACCGCGTCGGTCGTCATCCCGTTCATGGCGATTTACAACAATCTCGTGATATTCGATCAGCACATCGCGCAGCACAAGATCGAAACGATCCGGCCAGAGCTGGCGACGGAATGGACATGGAGCGCGGATGGCAAGGCACTGACCTTCGCGCTGCGCGACGGGGTGAAATGGCACGATGGCAAGCCCTTTACTGCGGCCGATGTCAAATGCACCTGGGATATGGTGTCCGGCCTGACCCCGGGGAAAATCCGCAAAAGCCCGCGGCAGGCCTGGTTCGGCAACCTCGCGGAGATATCTGTCAATGGCGACCGGGAGGTTACGTTTCATTTGAAACGGCCACAACCGTCCTTTATCGCCTTGCTGGCGTCCGGCTGGTCGCCGGTTTATCCGTGCCATATCCCGTCGGCGCAAATGCGTACGAAGCCGGTCGGAACGGGGCCTTTCCGCTTCGTCGAATACCGCCTGAACGAGAGCATCCGGCTGGAGCGCAATCCAGATTATTGGAAAAAGGGCCTGCCCTATCTGGATGGGATCGAGTACCGGATCGTACCCAACCGCGCGACGCGGATGCTGGGGTTCATCGCGGGGAAGTTCGACATGACCTATCCGACCGATGTGTCGGTGCCGTTAATGAAGGACATCCGGTCGCAGGCGCCTTTGGCGCAATGCGTCATGCGGCGGACGAATGTCAGCACCAATCTGATCATCAACCGGGACGTGCCGCCCTTCGATAATCCCGACATCAGGCGCGTACTGGGACTGTCGCTCGACCGCGACGCGTTCAACGATATTCTGAACGAAGGCCTGGCCGGTATCGCGGGCACCATGCTGCCGCCGCCCGACGGAGTCTGGGGCATGCCGCCGGAGGAGCTAAAGACTCTACTGGGTTACGATCCCGATCTGAAAAAGCGCCGCGACGAGGCGCGCGCGATCATGACGCGGCTTGGCTATGGGCCGGACAAGCGCCTGAAAACCAAGATATTCACCCGCGACATCAACAATTTTCGCGATCCCGCCACGATCCTGGCGGATCAGTTGAAAGATGTCTGGTTCGAGACCGAGGTCGATGCCGTCGATACGCCCGTCTATTACAGCCGCGTCTTCAAGAAGGATTACGCGATCGGACTGAACCTGACGGGGAGCGCGCTCGACGACCCGGACCAGCATTTCTATGAAAACTATGCCTGCGGCTCGCTGCGCAATTATACCAATTACTGCAACCCGGCGATGGAGCGGGCGTTCGAAGCCCAGTCGCTGGAGACAGATCGGGCGAAACGGCTGAAAATGGTGTGGGCGATCGAACGCCAACTGGCCGAGGACGTTGTCCGCCCCATCATCTTTCACGACGTCGGTGCCGGCTGCTGGCACCCGCACGTCAAAAATCTGACGATCATGGTGAACAGCATCTATAACGGCTGGCGTTGGGAGGATATCTGGCTGAATAAGTAATACCAGGGTCCCTCTCCCCGTCATGGCCCGACTCGATCGGGCCACCGGGAACTGCACGGCATGGTGACAAACGGCACGTCGCGCGTCGAGGGAGGCGCTTATCTGCCTATGCTGCGCCGCTTCCGGTGGCCCGATCGAGTCGGGCCATGACGGGGATGGACAAGAGTCAATGTTTCGGGCCGCTGGTATAACAAGCGGCGGTTCGCGCCGCCGGACGGGAGAATCGCCATGTGGTTTTCGTTACGTCTGATTTTGGCGCTGTTCGCTCTGCCGATGGCCTCGGCGGCGGCGGACGCGCAAAAACGCGGCGGCATCCTGACGATCCCGCATCTCGACACGCCGCCAAGCCCGTCGATTCAGGAAGAGGGGACGGCCTCGGTGGTGATCCCGTTCATGGCGCTGTTCAACAACCTCGTTTTGTTCGATCAGCATGAGCCGCAGAACCGGATGGACACGATCCGGCCCGAACTGGCCACGGGATGGGCCTGGTCCAACGAAGGGACGACGCTGACTTTCGCCTTGCGGCCCGGGGTGAAATTCCACGACGGCAAGCCCTTTACCTCCGCCGATGTAAAATGCACCTGGGATATGGTGTCGGGCCTGACCCCGGGGAAAATCCGCAAAAGCCCGCGCCAGGCCTGGTTCGTCAATCTGAAGGAAATTTCCGTCAACGGCGATTTCGAGGTTTCGTTTCATCTGCACCGGGCACAGCCGTCGTTCCTGGCCCTGCTCGCGGCGGGATGGTCGCCGGTTTATCCCTGTCACGTGCCCTCCGCCACCATGCGCCTGAAACCGGTCGGCACCGGGCCGTTCCGCTTCGTGGAATACCGGTTGAACGAGAGCATCCGGCTCGACAGAAATCCCGACTATTGGAAACCCGGTCTGCCGTATCTCGACGGGATCGAATACCGGATCGTGCCCAATCGCGCGACGCGCATGCTGGGATTCATCGCCGGCAAGTTCGACATGAGCTATCCCACCGATATTACGGTGCCGCTGATCAAGGAGATCCGGGCGCGGCTGCCCCAGGCGCACTGCACCATGCGGCGGTCGAATGTGAGCACGAACCTGATTATCAACCGCGACGTGGCGCCCTTCGACAATCCCCTGCTGCGGCGCGCTTTGGCGCTGGCCATGGATCGCCAGGCCTTCGTGGATATTTTAACCGAAGGCGAGGGCAAGGTCGCGGGCTCGATGCTGCCGCCACCGGAAGGAGTCTGGGGCGTACCGCCCGATGTGCTCAAAACTTTCCTTGGCTACGACGGGGATGTCGCCAAACGGCTGGCGGAAGCGCGCGCGATCGTGAAACGATTGGGCTACGGTCCGGACAACCGCCTGAAAGCCAAAATCTTCACCCGCGACACCAACGGTTTCCGCGACGCGGCGATCATCCTGTCCGATCAGTTGAAGGCGATTTGGTTCGAGACCGAGGTGGAAGCCGTCGATACGCCGATCTTTTACAACCGGGTCTTCAAGAAAGACTACTCAATCGGGTTGAACCTGACCGGAAGCTCGCTGGACGATCCGGATCAGCATTTCTACGAAAATTATTCCTGCGGGTCGCTGCGAAACTACACCAATTACTGCAACCCGGCGCTGGACAGGATGTTCGACCTTCAGTCCATGGAAACGAATGTCGAAAAACGCCGCGCGATCGTGTGGGATATCGAACGCGTCCTGGCGGAGGACGTGGCGCGCCCGATCATCTACCAAGGCATCGCCGCCGCGTGCTGGCATCCCTATGTGAAGAACATTACGATCATGGTGAACAGCGTTTACAATGGCTGGCGCTGGGAGGATGTGTGGCTGGATAAGTAAGCGCCAACCGGCGGAACGATTGACCGTTCGCGACGTCCACGCCCCGTCATGGCACGCCCCGTCATGGCACGCCCCGTCATGGCACGCCCCGTCATGGCACGCCCCCGAGCGGGCCATCTGGAGCGGTACGGCGATTGGACCAGAGGCGCTTGCCGCTGACGATCGTGGCCACTCTCGCATGGTGTACCGTCCCCGATGGCCCGCTCGGGGGCGTGCCGTGACGCAGAGCGGACGTGACAATATGTCAACGGTTCGGACGGCTGCTATCGGTTTAGCTCATCCCGCCCGCACCGCCAGCGGATGATGCGCTTCCACCAGCTTGCGCAATCGCTCCGCCAGCACATGCGTATAAATCTGCGTGGTCGCGATATCGGCGTGCCCCAAAAGCATTTGCAAGCTGCGTAAATCCGCGCCGTGCGCCAGCATATGCGACGCGAAGGAATGCCTGAGCACATGGGGCGAAACACGCGCGGGGTCGATTCCTGCCGCCAGCGCCACTTGTTTCAGCATCAGAAAAAACCCCTGGCGCGTCAGCGGTTGGGCGGGATCGCGTCCGGGAAACAGCCAGCGGATGCGTTTGTCCGACGCTGCCGTCAGATCGGCTGCCGCGTCCCGGGCGGCGTCGGACAAGGGCACCAGGCGTTCCTTGCCGCCCTTTCCTTTCACCAGGATCAACGCCGCGTCGCTCGCCAGCGCCGCGCGCGGCAGGGTCAACAACTCGGTGACACGAAGTCCGGTCGCATACAGGATTTCCAGCGCCGCCCGCGCGACCCGGCTGGTCCGGGGGGGCATCCGCGCGGTGGCGGCCAGCAGCCCATCGACCTCGGATTCGGACAAATATTTGGGCAGCACGCCCGGCAGTTTGGGCGTGTCCAGGCGTCCCGTCGGATCGTCGGCGCGAATGCCCTCCCGCAACAGGAATCGATGCAACTGGCGCAACGCCGACAGACGTCGCGCGGCGGTGCGCGCTTTCAGACCCTCCGCCCCCATACGCGCCATGTAGCCGCGCAGAGTCTCAGCCGTGGCCGCCGCCGGCTTTTCACCGCGCGACGCGGCGAAGGCGGAGAAATCTTCCAGATCGCGGCCATAGGCCAGTAGCGTGTTGCGCGCAGCGCCGCGTTCGGCCGCCATCATTTCCAGGAACGCCTCGATATGCCGGTCCAGCCCAACTCCGCTGCCGTCGCCGTCCGGCGTTTTTCCCCCTTTGGGGGCCATTCAGCGTGCCTGGAATTTGTCGTTGGGCAACGTCTTTTGGACCGGTTTGGACACTGGGTTGGGCGGGTACAAGCCCAGATAACCCAGCCCGGAGACGGCGGCCAGAACGAGTATCGCCAGCACGATCAGTAGACCTCGGCCCCTCACGCGGCGCGACTCCTGTAAAACCCGCGAACCGGCGTGGCCCGCACAGACAGCGATGTGCTAGCCTTGCCGGCCATGACACGCAACACCGCCACGTTCCGCGACCTGCCCGCTCCCGCCGATTCGCTTCGCGGGTGCCGCATCGTGCTGGTTGGATTGATGGGGGCGGGCAAAACCTCGATCGGCCGCCGCCTGGCCGCGCGCCTGGGTTTGCCCTTCCTGGATGCCGACGCCGAAATCGAGCTGGCCGCTGGCTGCACGATCCCCGAATTATTCGCCCGGTACGGCGAAGTTTATTTTCGCGACGGCGAGAAAAAAGTCATCCGCCGCCTGCTGAAGGGCGGTCCGGCTGTGATCGCTTATGGCGGCGGCGCGTTCATGGACGCGGAAACGCGGGCGGCGACGCGGGAACGGGCGACCTCGGTATGGCTGCGCTGCGCCCTGCCGACCCTGGTACGCCGCGTCGCGAGCCGGGAAAACCGGCCCTTGCTGGCCAACAAGGACCATGAAACGACGCTTGCGGCGCTGATGGCCAAACGTTACCCGATTTACGCGGAAGCCGACGTAATCGTCGATTGCGGAGATGAAATGCCGGAAACAACGACCTCTCAGGTGGTGGATGCTCTCTCCGCCCATACACCCCCGCGCCGCCTGGCCGTGACCCTTTCCACCGCACGCTACGACGTGGTGATCGGCGACGGGCTGCTGGCGCGCGCCGGGGCGCTGCTGGCGCCCGTTCTGCCGCAGAAACGCGTCATCGTCATCAGCGACACCAACGTCGCGGCTCTGCACATGCGCGCGGTGCTGGACAGCCTCGCGGAAACCGGCTTCGAGACCGGCCAGATCGTCGTTCCCGCAGGAGAGGCGACGAAGAACCTCGACACTTATCTGTCCGTCGTCGACCATTTGCTGGAAGCCAGGGTCGAGCGCCGCACGGCCGTCATCGCGCTTGGCGGCGGGGTCGTGGGCGACCTCGCCGGATTTGCCGCCGCGACCACATTGCGCGGACTGCCTTTCGTACAAATCCCCACAACGTTGCTGTCGCAGGTGGACAGCAGCGTCGGCGGCAAAACCGGGGTGAACACCAAACGCGGCAAAAACCTTGTTGGCGCCTTCTATCAGCCGAAGATCGTGCTGGCCGACACCGGTTCGCTGGCGACACTGCCTCCGCGCGAACTGCGCGCGGGCTATGCCGAGATCGCCAAGGCCGGGCTGGTCGGCGATGCGGCGTTCTTCGCGTGGTGCGTGAGCCACGGCCAGAAAATCGTGAACGGCGACCGCGACGCGCAGGCCGAAGCCATCGAACGCGCCTGCGCCTTCAAGGCCGCCGTGGTGGGCGACGACGAGCGCGAGGAAAAGCCCAACGACGGCCGCGCGTTGCTGAACCTGGGACACACGTTCGGTCACGCGCTGGAAGCCGAATACGGCTACGATGGCGGTCTGTTGCACGGCGAGGGCGTTGCCATCGGCCTCGGCCTCGCCTTCCGTCTGTCCGAAAAACTGGGCTTTTGCACCCGCGCCGACGTGGACCGGGTGCTGTCCCATGTCGCGAGTGTTGGCATGGCCGCGGACCTGAGATCGCTGAACCGCCGCTTCTCCGCCGCGACACTGATCGGGCACATGCGCCGCGACAAGAAGATGCGCGATGGCGCCCTGTATTTCGTGCTGGCGCGCGGGATCGGACAGGCCTTCACCTCCAGCGATGTCCCGCCGGAAGCCGTCGAGGAACTGCTGCGCGAGGACGGCTGCGACGCCTGATCGGGCAATCGCTTGCGTGTGGCCGCCTGCCTTGCACCGTCATGGCCCGCCCCCGAGCGGGCCATCGGCAGCGGCTCGCCCGCCGATTGCGCGCGATCCGGCCGCGATCCTTTCCCCTGACATTGTTTATGCCGCGACCGATGGCCCGCTCGGGGCGTGCCATGACGACGAGAGGTCGTCGCGCCAGGTTCAGGCGAGTGGCCTGCGACGCCTGACCACGCCGCTTGACCAGGGTCCGGTCGCAGTGCGACGACTCGAAAAATTGGAGGAGTCCCCCATGCCCGTCGATCCCCAAATTCAGGCGCTGCTCGATCTCCGGGCGAAATTGCCGCCATTGCATACGCTGTCCGTTGCCGATGCCCGCGTGCAGATGGCCGCGCGCGACATTCCCGGCTTGCGCAGACCGGAGATCGGCTCGGTCGTCAATCGCGACATGCAGGGGCCTGCCGGGTCGATCCCGCTGCGGATTTACACCCCGAAAGGCACCGGCCCGTTCCCGCTGACCGTCTTTTTCCACGGCAGCGGCTTCGTCGTGTGCAGCCTGGATACGCATGACCCGATGTGCCGCAACCTCTGCGCGGGCACGAACAGCGTCGTCGTTTCCGTCGATTACCGGCTCGCGCCCGAGCACAAATTCCCCGCCGCGCCGGACGACTGCCTCGCCGCCACGCGCTGGGTCGCGGCGAACGCCACGGCGCTTGGCGGCGATGGCGGGCGGATCATGGTCGCGGGCGACAGCGCAGGCGGCAACCTCGCCGCGGTGACGGCGCTGCGGATTCGCGACGAGGGCGGGCCGCGCCTTGTGGGCCAGATGCTGATCTATCCGGTGACGGATTATTTCCAGCCTGGCACGCCCTCGATGACTGAGAACGCGGAAGGTTACGGCCTGACGCGGGACGGCATGATCTGGTTTTGGAACCATTACGTCGCCTCCCCCGCCGATGGCGTGCATCCGCATGCCTCCCCGCTGCGCGCCGCCACCTTGGCCGGCCTGCCGCCCGCGCTGGTCGCGACGGCGGAATACGACCCGTTGCGCGACGAGGGCGAGTCCTATGCCGCCGCGCTGCGAAAAATGGGCGTCGCTGTGGAGATGAAACGCTGGCCGGGCATGAACCACGGCTTCTTCTTCTTCCCGGGCCTCGTCGATGTCGCCGGCGCCGCCATGGACGACGCCTGCGCCTGGGCACGCCGCATCTTCGGCAACTGAGCCATTGCCGACGGGCCGTCCCGGAAACCCGCCACCTGACCGCACGTTATAAAATCGCAATCGCCGGCGCCGGAGTAGGCGGTCTCGCCGCCGCGATCCTGCTGTCGCGGGCGGGACACGACGTCTGGCTGATCGAACGATTCGCAATACCCAGACCGGTGGGCTCGGGCCTGTTGATCCAACCCACCGGTCTCGCGGCGCTCGAACGGTTGGGCTTGCGCTCCGCGACCGCCGATCTGGGTCAGCGGATCGACCGGCTGCACGGGCAGACCGCGCGCGGCCGGACGATTTTCGATCTTGGCTATCGGGGATTGGGCGACGATATCTACGCGGTCGCCGTGCATCGTGCCGCCTTGCACGGCGTGCTGTGGGACGCGTTTCAACGGTCCGGCGTGCCATTCTTCCCTGGCCACGAAGTGCTGTCCCCAGAAGACCCCGGACTGGCGGGCGCGGATTTCGCAATCGATGCCTCCGGCGCCCGGTCCGCGCTGCGCGCCGCCGTGACGGACAAGGCCCCTCGCCCATTTCCCTATGGCGCCGTCTGGGCTTCGGTTCCAGACACGGGCATCGCACCTGGCACCCTCGCGCAACGGTACGACCGCGCGCAGGTCATGCTGGGATATCTGCCTGTGGGGCGCCGCGTTGCGACCGAATCCCCGTTGGCCGCGATCTTCTGGAGCCTGCGCGCGGACCAGTACGAACCCTGGCGCGGCGGCTTCGACGCCTGGCGTGAAACCGCGCGCGCGCTCTGGCCCGCTCTTGGCCCGGTACTGGACGGCCTGAACGGACCGGACGCATTTACCCATGCCACCTATGGGCATTTCAGCACGCCGAAACCTTGGCTTGGAAATCTGGTCCTGATCGGAGATTCCGCCCATACGACCTCCCCCCAACTGGGCCAGGGCGCGAACCAGGCACTGATCGATGCGGTGGTGCTGGCCGACGCAATCGCCATTTCGCCCGATCCCCAATCCGCCTTCGCGTTGTACGCGCGCACCCGGCGCGCCCATGTCCGGTTCTACCAGGGGGCCAGTTGGGCCATGACACGATTCTTCCAGTCTGACTCCGCCACGCTTCCCGCGATCCGCGACGCGATCTTCCACCCGATGCGCCGTATCCCATGGATGCACGGCGAAATGCTGCGCACCCTGTCCGGGGTGAAAACCGGCGTTTTCACCGCCGCGACGCCGGACGCGATTGTGAACAAGCTTGCGAAGCCCTAAACACGCATGAAACGGCCGAACGGAATCGAGGTTCCGCCATGACGATTGACATTCGCCCGCTCACCCCCGGTTTCGCCGGCGAGGGTTTTCACGCCGGCCTGACGCGCGCCCTGGCACCGGCCGAGGTCGCGGCGCTGGAGGGTGGCATGGACGATTACGCAGTGCCGGTCTACCGCGGTCAATCCATAACGGACGAGCAATAACGGGCATCGCCCCTGACACCTTCGCACAACGCACCGTTCCTGGACTCCCACACCACGATACCTTCCCGCGCGGCAAGGTGCCCGGGAACTGGCACATAATGAGCGATGAGGTCTTGGAGACCTTTCGCATCGCCAACCCGAAGGGTTTTCGGATTCTTGGATGAGTTGAATATATTTCGATAAAAATCGAATAAAGACATTGCAGTCGCCGGGCATTGGGACTATCACCTTAAAGATATCATAGGAGCTGACCGGATTTTGATCGGTTAAACCTGGGGGAATGGAAATGAGAGCCACCCTGCGGGCCGCGCTGGCGGCCTCCGTATTCGCGGGCCTTTTGGGCGCGACGGCGCCGGGCCAGGCGCACCTCGTGCTGACTGCTGCGGGCATCGCCGATGGCTTTTCGTTGTCCGTGTTCTCGACCGACGTGGTAGCCCTTTATGGCTCGCTCGGGGTGGTGAACGGCAACGCCGGGGAGGTCATCTCGTCCGGCTACGCCCGCAACCAGCTCTATCGCTATAACAACGTCGATGGCCAAACGCTTGGTAGCAGTTTGACCACCGCAACCCTCACCTTCACGCCGACCGGCATCGCGTCCGTGGGCGGCAACGTCTATGTCGCCTTGCTTAATGACCAGTATTATCAGGTCAACCCGACCACGCTGACCACGACGCCGCTCGCGCTGACGTCGGGCCCGCTGAACCCAACCTACGGCCTTTGGGGGAACCAGACCAATGGTCATCTGATCGCCAGCACGGCCCAGGGGTTGGTCGATATCAATCCGTCGACCGGCGCCTGGGTCCAGGTCGGTCCGTTCGGCGCGGATGGCGTTTCGGTGTCGCCGGATGGCCTGACGGCCTATGGCGAGTATGGTGGAATTGTGGGCTACAGCCTCGCCATCCCCAACCCAAACAGTTCGGTCTTCAATTCCGGCCAACTCGGCGGCGGCCCCGACGGCACCGGCGTGGTCAGCGGCGGGATGTTCAATGGCAATATCCTTGTCAACAACAACGACGGCACGCTGGCGCTGATTGATCCGGCCCTGCTGAGCTACACCATCATTGCCAACGGCGGCTCGCGCGGCGATCTGGTCTCCCCCGACCTGTCCAACGGCACGCTGTTCATCACACAGTATGAAGAAGTGCAGCGGCTTTCCTGCGGCACCGGCTGCTCGATCGGCAGCGCGCCCGTCCCTGAGCCCGCCAGCCTCGCGCTGCTGGGATCCGCGTTGATCGGGATGGCTGCGGCGCGCCGCAAGCGCCGCTGAACCATGGTCGGAGCGCAATCGCGCTCCGGCCTTTTGCCTCGCTTGAATTAACCGGATCGTGGAGTTCACACGATCCGGTTTTTTTGGCCGCAACTGTCGCGATGCAGGCCGGGCGTGAGGACGACGCCAGAGCGTTCCACCAAAGGGTTCCTGGCATACCCGAAATGTTATCCCAAATGTTTCAATTGACTCGCCGCACGGCCGTTCCCCACGTCATGGCACGCCTCGACCGGGCCATCGGGCGCGGAACGGGGATCGGACGAAGACACCGGATGGTCCCACCCGGCGATTTCTTCCCGAACGGAGCCGCCGCCGGTTCCATAGGGGGCGGTCGCGCCGTGCCATAACGGGAAGACCCACGCGGCGACATTCA
>JAYWAX010000399.1:0-4544 GCA_043782125.1 Acetobacteraceae bacterium
TCCGGGCGGAACGCGGTGGCGGAGACGCCCTGGGATTGAAACGTCTGCGCGGTCCGGCACGGCGGTCATGACATTGCAGCGTGGGACAGGCGCAATGTCCCGGCGCCGTTAACGTTGCCGCACTGTCATGGTCCGGCCCGGTCGCGGCCGCGATATGTCTCCGGCGCCCAGATCGCGAAAGCCACGCCCGCAACGATCATCAGCGCAGCCCCCGCCAGCAACGCCTCCGAGGCGCCAAACGCGTCGGCGATCGAGCCCAGTACCAGCGGTCCGGCGACATATCCCACGTCGCTGACCATGCGGAACACGCTCAATGTCGTTGCGTTCTTGCCGGCGGCGGCGCTATCGGCGGCATAGACTGCGGGCGCGCTGCCACCGACCGAGCTCGCCACGCCCCACACGATACTCGCCGCCATGAACCAGGCGTAGGACGGCGCCACGCAGAACAGCAGCATCGACAGGCCGGAGATCGCCGAGGTTGGCGCGATCACCGCCTTGCGTCCGAAATAATCCACCAGCATTCCGCCGGGATATGCGGCGATCAGCCCAACTACCGTGCCCACCGCCAGCGCGAACCCGATCTCTGTCACCGACAAGCCCAGTTTCAGACTGCCCAGAAGCGGCACCACGCTGAACAGGCCGCCGGTGCGCGCCGCCGCGTTGGCGAGCGAGACGAAACACGCCAGCACGAACCCTGTCTGGCCCGCGAGTCCGCGCACCGCCGTCGCGAAAGACACGCCGCCGCCTCGCTTTGCCGCCGCCATCTGACGTCCGTCGCGCGTTTCGCCGACCGTGAACCAGGCCACGGCGCTGGCGGCCAGACCCGCCACCGCATAGACCCAGAAAGGTGCCGTCAGCCCGTAATGCGCCGATAGCAGCCCGCCCGGAAATGGCCCGACCCCGGCGGCAAAAATGAACACGCCCTGATAGATCGCGACCATCCGGCCCCGGCGCTCTGGCGTGGAGATGTCGGCGAGCACGATGTGACCGGCGGTGACGATGGCCCCCGCACCCGCGCCGGCGACGAAACGCGCCAGGATGAACTCGGGATACGCGGTGGCGGTCGCACACCACAGATTGCCGATGGCCGTGACGATCCCACCCAATACAAGGGCGTGCCGCCGTCCGAACGCGTCGCACAGCCAGCCCGCGGGGATCGCGCCGGCGAATCGGGCGAGGCCATAAATCGCGACCGCCATGCCGATGGCGGAGGCCGACACGCCAAAGGAGCGCGCATACAGCGGTAAGGCGGGCACGACGCCGCCGAATCCCAACTGATTGACGCCGGCCAGCACGCACATCCAGAACAGAATTTTGTTGGTTTTTGTCACACCCGGCATCCCACGTGCCACGGCGCGGCCCGGTTCGTCCGGGCGGCCGTCGCAGCGATGCGGGTATAGGCGGGCACGACGTGACGGTCCAAGGCGTGACGGCCCAAGGCGTGACGGCCCGCCGCGGTGTGAGGCCGTCCAAAACGTGGCCAGCCGGATCGCGCCGCCGCCTCAGACGATCGCGCCGCCGCCGGAAACCGTTTCGATACCGTTCGCAGCCAAGGCCTTGCCCAAAAGCGAGCCGACATTCGCGTGACCAGCCTGGGTCAGCCCGCCCTCGACATCGGACCGATGGACGACGCTGCGCACCGCGCGGCACCCCAGGCGCTGTCCCAGACCATCGAGTTCGCCCACCAGCGCCGCAATGACATCGCGAGGATGCAGGATGTCGATGGCGACGAAATGTTCCGCGACAAGAATTTTGTCCATCGCCGGATCGCGCTCGACCCGGAAGCAGAACAGGCCGCTGGGAAAGTCATGCCCCGCGCGCCGCGCGACCATGACACCGGACTGGATGTTGCGCCGCGTGCCCGTGGCGCCGCGGGCGAATCGAAGCCAGGCGGCGAGTCCCAGACCGGGTATCGCTTCGCGGATCAGCGGAAAGACCGCGCGGATTTGCTCTCTCGACAAGGGCTCGACAGTGAAAGACATCATTTCCGGCACGCCTGGCTTATGAAACGCCAATCTGACGCGGGACAACACTCTGAGCGTTGATCCAGATCAAAGCGGCCGGTCCCGCCCCGGCGCAAAACAGGCGTGTCAGGCGGCGTTCGATACATGACCGGCAGGTTCGCCCGCCGGTCGTGACGGGCGTCCGCGAGGGACGACGGAACGGCCAAGGACCGCCCAGAATACCGCGCATGGATAAATACGCGCGGATACGATAAAAGAACCGGAGCCAGGATGTTCGCCATGAACGCTCTTCCAACGCGTCCCCTTGTCCTCGATCCGCACGGCCCGATCGAGGCCTGCGCGCGTTGCGGCGTCCGATCGCAGAGCGTTTGCAACGCCATTCCGGACGCAGACCTGAAGCGCCTGGCCGCCGCATCCGTGACCGGTCACGCCGCGCCGGGAACGACCTTCATCTCGGAAGGGGAGCACGCGACGGCGTTCTTCAATCTGACCGGCGGCACCGCGAAGCTTTACAAGCTGCTGCCGGACGGGCGCCGCCAAATCACCGGCTTCGCCGGACTCGGCCATTTCCTGGGCCTTGCCGTCTCCGACACCTATGCGTTCAGCGCCGAGGCCATCGAGCCCGTGCGCTTCTGCCGGTTCTCCCGCCCGCGCTTACGGACGCTGCTGGACGATTTTCCCGCGATGGAACAGCGATTGCTGCAGGTCGCGTCGAGCGAACTGGTGGCGGCGCAGGAGCAAATGCTGCTGCTGGGACGAAAAACCGCGCGCGAGCGAGTCGCCTCGTTCCTGATGGCGCAGGCAAAACTGGGCTTGCTGTGCCAGATGCCGCGCACGCGGTTCACGCTTCCGATGACCCGCGGCGATATCGCCGACTATCTGGGCCTCACCATCGAAACCGTCAGCCGCACGCTGACGAAACTGCGGACCGAGGGACTGATCGAAATTCCCGGCGCCGCGGATATCGTCATCGTCAATCGGCGCGCGATGGAGCAGATCGCGGGCTGCCTGGTCTGACAGGGCGGCGCTTCGACTGTCGCGGCAACGGCCCTGTTGGCTGCGGCCCGGCCGCGCGACGTTCGCCCGCGCGACGCCCTGCAAATTTTACGGCCCCGAATTTTACCCCCCTACTTGGCCCCGCGGCGCGCCATGGGTATACAGGAGGTGCGGCGCGGGTGTGGCGAAATGGTAACCGCAGCAGACTCAAAATTTGCCGGGCGCAAGCCCTTGTCGGTTCGAGTCCGACCACCCGCACCAATCCAACACCTGAGCAATCCGCCCGGACAGGCGCGGGAAAGCGATTGTGCATCCGTCATGGTCCGAACCATCGGGCGCAGCACGCGCCCGCGATTAAGGACACATGACGTGCCGTTCCCGTTGGCCCGAACGACCCGGGCCATAACGTGGCGCGGGAATTTTCTCAGCCGGTGACCGTTATCCCGGCACCGGGCCGCGCCCAATAAGCCTGTGGGGCGCCGCGACGTTTGCGCCAGAGCAACGGCGATGCTAGGGGAGCCTACCGATCAGTAGGAGTAGCGGAACGTGAACGACGCGGTACAGGCCCAAGAGCCACTGAAGTCGATCGAACAAGTGGATTTGGGGCTGGAATCGGCCGGATATATCGCCAGCCGGCAAATTTCGACAGCCATTTATCTCGCGCATCACCTCCAGAAACCCATCCTTGTCGAAGGCCCAGCGGGCGTCGGCAAGACGGAGCTGGCGAAATCCGTCGCCACCTGGATGAACCTGCCGTTGATCCGGATGCAGTGCTATGAGGGCCTGGACGAGTCGAAGGCGTTGTACGAATGGAAGTACGGCAAGCAGCTTCTGTATACCCAAATCCTGAAAGACAAAATCAACTCGGTGATCGGGGACAACGACAGCCTCGCCGTCGCTTTGGAAAAACTGCACAGTTTTGGCGATGTGTTTTTCTCGCATCAGTTCCTGGAGCCGCGCCCGCTGCTGCGCGCGTTGGAAGAGCCCGGCGGGGCCGTGCTGCTGATCGACGAGGTCGATAAGTCGGATCAGGAGTTCGAGGCGTTTTTGCTGGAAATTCTCTCGGATTATCAGGTCACGATCCCCGAACTGGGCACAATCGGGGCCAAGGTGCCGCCGATCGTGCTGCTCACTTCGAACGCCACCCGCGATCTGGGCGACGCCTTGAAACGCCGCTGCCTGCATCTGCATATTGGCTTCCCGGACGAAAAACTGGAAGCGCGGATTATCCGGTCGCGGGTGCCGGGGATCGACGTACGGCTGTTGAGACAACTCGTCAGTTTCGTGCAGCAACTGCGCGCCATGGACCTGAAGAAGGTGCCCTCGGTCAGCGAGGCGATCGATTGGGCGCGCGTGCTGGTGCTGCTGCATACCTCGGTGCTGGAGGTCGATCTGGTGCGCGACACATTGAACGTGCTGCTTAAATTCGAGGCCGATATCGAGGCCGCGAACAAGCAAATCGCCGGTCTGACTCATAAGGCGCGTCAGGACGCGGGGGTCTGAGATGCCGGGCTTCGTCGCGGGCGCCGGCTTCGTCGCGGGCAAGGCCACGGCCAGCGAGCCGTTGCGCCGGTTCTTCCAGGT